>JAPKYJ010000008.1 GCA_026394375.1 Methanomassiliicoccales archaeon | reverse complement strand
GTCCTGGCCGATCTTGCATTGGGATCTGTCATAGACAATCTGATCCGCAACGCCAGGGTGCATGGAAAAGCGACGAGGGTGAATTTCGTCATCGAGACCACTGGCCCCTATACCGAGCTGAGGGTCGAAGATGATGGCAAGGGGGTTCCAGAGGAGATCAGGGGAAAGATCTTCCACGAGGGCTACAGCTTTGGAGAGACCAAGGGCACCGGACTTGGTCTGTACCTGGCCCAGAAGACGATGGAACGACACGGTGGCAAGATACGGGCGGAGAACACCGTGCCCCGTGGAGCCACGTTCGTGCTCTCCTTCCCCCGAATGGAGAGCTTTCCGGGCTGAACCGATCAGGTCCCCCGGAACCGGTCCAGCAGACCCTTCTTGCTCCCTTCCAGCTCCGCGAACTTCTTCAGCAGGGCTTTCTGCTCCGAAGTGAGCTTCTTCGGCACCCGGATCTTGATGCGCACGAACTGATCGCCCTTGCCTCGGGAATTGACCTTGTTCAGGCCGTTGCCTTTCATTCGAAAGACGGCGTCGTCCTGCGTTCCTGCCGGAAGATTGAGCAAGGCCTTGCCGTCGATGGTCGGCACTTCCACCTCGCTGCCCAGGGCCGCATCGGAGAATGAGACCGGCCAATCGAGCCAGACGTCCGCGCCGTCGCGTTTGAATAACTCATGCGGCCTCACGTGGATGACCACGTACAGATCGCCGGGCGGTCCTCCGTTCGGGCTGGCATCGCCTGCTCCGGAGAAACGGAGGCGCATGCCATCATCTATGCCAGGCGGCACGTCGATGCTCAGCTTCTGGGTCTTGACCTCCTGCCCACGGCCCGCGCATTCGGGACAGCGTGCCTCTGTCACCTGCCCCTTGCCGCCGCAGCGCGAGCAAGGAGCGATGCTGACGAACCTGCTGTACCCGCGCTGCTGCACCTGGCTGATCTGCCCTTTGCCGCCGCAGGTCGAACAGGTGGAGACCTTCCCCCCTTTGGCGCCCGTCCCCTTGCATGCTTCGCAGCTAACGGCGTGCGGGATGGAGATCCCCCGGATGCCGCCGGCCGCCGCCTCCTCAAGCGTCAGCTCGATATCGTAACGTAGCGATTGTCCTTTCTGCGGTCCAGAGCGTCCGTGCCCGCCCATGCCGAAGAGCATGTCGAAGAGGCCGCCGCCGAAGCCGCCCGTGTCCCCGAAGATGTCCCGCAGGTCCGAGGCGTGGGTGAAGTCGCTCCACTGGAAACCTCCGTTGGAGAAATGACCGGTAAGGCCAGCGTGGCCGTATTGGTCGTAGAGCTTCCGTTTGTCCGGGTCGACCAGGACCTCATAGGCCTCGGAGACTTCCTTGAACTTCTCCTCCGCCTGTTTCTTCTCCTCCTTGGTCACATCTGGATGATATTTTCGGGCCAGGGTGCGGTAGGCTTTCTTGATGTTGTCCAGGGAGGCGTTCTTAGCCACCCCTAGGACCTCGTAATAGTCGCGCTTATCCATCGTTCGACGCTCTCACTTCTTCTCGTCCTCGTCCACTATCTTGTAGTCCGCATCCACGTACGAGTCCTTGTCCTCGGCGCTCTTGGGCTCCTGCGCCTGATCGGGGGGAGCTTGCTGTGCCTGGCCCTTCTGCGCTGCCTCAGCGTAGATGCGCGCAGAGATCTTGTAGGTCTCTTTGGTCAGAGCCTCCATCTTGGCCTTGATCTGCTCCAGGTCGTTGGACTTGAGTGCTTCCTTGAGCTCGGCGATGGCCTTCTGGATGGCCTCTCTCTCCGCTGGCTGGACCTTCTCCGCCTCGTCCACCAACAGCTTCTCCGTGGAATAGACGAGGGTTTCCGCCTGGTTCATGGCGTCCACTTTCTCCTTGCGCTTCTTGTCGTCCTCGGCGAAGCGTTCGGCCTCTGCCACCATGCGGTCAATCTCGCTCTTCTCCAGCTTCTTGGAGGCGGTGATGGTGATCTTCTGCTCTTTTCCTGTGCCTAGGTCCTTCGCGTTGACATTGAGGATGCCGTTGGCATCGATGTCGAAGGCGACCTCGATCTGCGGAACTCCTCTTGGTGCCGGGAGGATTCCAGGCAAGGTGAACCTACCCAGGGAGACGTTGTCAGGGGCCATCTCTCGCTCGCCTTGCACGATGTGAATCTCCACCGCCGGTTGGTTGTCCGAAGCCGTGGAGAATATCTGGGATTTGCGCGTGGGGATGGTGGTATTGCGAGAGATGAGCTTGGTAGCCACTCCGCCCAACGTTTCGATGCCCAGGGAAAGAGGGGTGACGTCCAACAGCAGGACGTCCTTCACTTCGCCCGCCAGCACCGCTCCTTGGATGGCGGCGCCCATGGCCACGCATTCCATCGGGTCCATGCCCCGCTGTATCTTCTTGCCCGCATAGCGCTCCACGAACCGCTGCACCATGGGCATGCGGGTCGGTCCCCCGACCAATATGACCGCGTCTATCTGTTCCGCGGTCAGGCTGGCATCCTTCATGGCGGTCTGCATGGGCCCCCGACAGCGCTCGATGATGGGATTCACCAGCTCCTCCAGCTTGGCCCGGGTGATGTTCGTGGAGAGATGCTTCGGCCCGTTGGCGTCCGCGGAGATGAACGGCAGGTTGATCTCGGTGGTGGTCGTGGTGGAGAGCTCGATCTTGGCCTTCTCGCACGCCTCGCGCACCCTCCACATGGCCATCTTGTCCTTGGAGAGGTCGACGCCCGTCTCCTGCTTGAACTGCGTTATGACGGAGTTCATCAGTACCTCGTCCATGTCCGTTCCGCCAAGTTGAGTGTCGCCGTTGGTGGCGATGACCTCGAAGACCCCGTGGGCGAACTCCATGATGGTCACGTCCAGCGTACCACCCCCCAGATCGAACACCAGGATGCACTGTTCCTTCTCCGACTTGTCCAGACCATATGCCAGGGCAGCGGCGGTGGGCTCGTTGATGATGCGCACCACATCCAGGCCCGCGATCGTTCCCGCGTCCTTGGTCGCCTGCCGCTGGTTGTCGTTGAAATAGGCGGGGACGGTGATGACCACCTTGCTCACCGACTCTCCCAGATACGCCTCAGCGTCCCGCTTAATCTTCTGGAGAATGAAGGCGGAGATCTGCTGCGGAGTGTACTCCTTTCCATGCACGCGCACCTTGTGGTCCGTTCCCATCTTCCTTTTGATGGCGGCCACCGTGCCCTCCGGGTTAGATACCGCCTGTCTCTTCGCCGGCTCGCCGACCAGCAGTTCGCCTGATTTGGTGAAGGCCACGTAGGACGGGAACGCTTTCCCGCCCAGGCTCGTGCCTTCTGCGCTCGGGATGATCGCCGGTCTTCCGCCCTCCATGACCGCGGCGGCTGAATTGCTCGTTCCCAAGTCGATGCCGATTGTCCTAGCCATCAATTTTCACCTCTTCTCCGCATTTTCCTACCATGACCTTCGCGTGCCGGAGCACCCTCGGTCCCAGATAATACCCTTTCTGGAAGGTCTCCAATATGGTGCCTTCCTCACCATCGCCCACGCACAATGCCTCATGCAGGTTGGGATCGAACCGCCCCGTCAGAGGCATCTCCCGTAGGCCATATGACTGCAGCAACGCCGATAGATTTGACTGGATCTGCTTCACCCCGGAATGGATCTCATCCGGGTTGGAGTTCGCGCTTAGAGCCCGCTCCAGATCGTCCAGCGTTCCGAGGAGATCCAGCACCAATCGATCGTTGGCGCACCTGACGACCTCTTCCTTCTCTCTCTGAACGCGCTTCTTGTAGTTGTCGAAGTCCGCCTGGATCCTCTTCGCCAATTCCAGGTGTTCCTCGGTCATGGCTGTCTGCTCATCCAGTAGACCGCGAAGCATCTTCACCTCTTCTTCCAGACGCTCGAGCTCCGCCTGCTGCTTCCCTTCGCAGGCCTCCGCGGCCGAGTCGTTGGCGCCTTCATCGACCATGACCCTCGCCTCTGGGATATCGACACATCTCATCGTCTAAAACCATTGTGGATGAAATTGTTTCGAAGGAGGGCTTGCGCCCTCCGGGTTTTTTCGCTCAGTCCACGTCGCCCAAGCCTTCGTTCCCACCCATGCCGCCGGGCATTCCACCGGGACCGCCGCCCATGCCCCCGCCTCCCCTGGAAGCGATGACATCGTCGATCCTTAGGATCATGACCGCTGCGTCGGTGGCAGAGTTAATGGCCTGCTTGCCCACACGGAACGGCTCCAGCACGTTCTGCTTGAACATATCATCGACCTTGCCCTCGTAGACGTTCAGACCGGCGTTCTTCTTGCCGTTCTTGTGCGCCTTGCGCAGTTCTATGAGGATATCGATAGGGTCCAAGCCCGCGTTCTCCGCCAGGGCGGTAGGGATGACCTCCATGGCGGAAGCGAATGCGTCGATGGCGATCTGCTCGCGGCCTCCGACGGATGCGGAGTACTCGCGTAGTCTCAGGGCGATCTCCACTGACGAGGAGCCGCCACCAGCGATCATCTTCTCGTCCTCAATAGCTACCGCGACTACGCTCGTGGCATCGTCCATGGAGCGCTCGATCTCATCCACCACGTGCTCAGTCCCTCCGCGTATCAGAATGCTGACCGCCTTGGGGTTCTTGCAGCCGGTGACGAAGGTCATCTCTTCCTCCTGGATCTTGCGCACCTCTACCAGGTCCGCATTGCCCAGGTCGGCCGGGTCAAGCTCGTCCAGCTTGGTGACGACACTTGCGCCGGTGGCCTTAGAGAGCTTCTCCATGTCGCTCTTCTTCACGCGCCTTCCGGCGTATATCTGCTCCTTGGCCAAGAAGTGCTGCACCAGGTCATCGATGCCCTTCTGGCAGAAGACCACGTTCGCGCCTGACTTCTTGATCTTATCCACCATGGCGTGCAACATGCGCTCCTCCTCCTTGAGGAAGGCCTGCATCTGCGAGGGGTCGGTGATCTCGATCTTGGCGTCGATCTCCGTCTTCTTGATCTCCAGAGCGGCATCGAGAAGGAGGATCTTGGCCTTGGCGATCTTCTTGGGCATCGCGGGATGCACCGGCTCCTTGTCCACGATGATGCCTTCGATCATCCCGGTGTCGTCCATGGACCCACCCTGCTTCTTGACTACCTGGATGTTGTCAGTGTCCACGTACCAGCGACCGTCGGTCTTCTCTGCCACCTTGAGCACTGCGGCCACGGCGACGTCCGCCATGTGCTCGCGGCTGCCGACCACGGCCTTGGACATCATGGAGGTCATGGCAATCTGCTTCAGCGTGGCGCGGTCCTTGATATCGACCGGCGCTGACACGGTCTCCAAGATCTCCAGGGCCTTGTTCGATGCCAGCCTGTATCCGGCGGTGATGATGGTCGGGTGCACGTCGGCGTCGATGAGGTCCACGGCCTTCTTCAAAAGCTCTCCTGCCAAGATGACGGCGGTGGTAGTGCCATCTCCGCATTCCTCATCCTGGGTCTTGGCCACCTCGACCAGCATCTTTGCGGCCGGGTGCTCTACGTCTATCTCCTTGAGGATGGTGACCCCGTCGTTGGTTATGACGACGTCTCCCATGCTGTCAACTAGCATCTTATCCATTCCTCGGGGGCCGAGGGTACTGCGGACCGCGTCAGCGATGGCGCGCGCGGCCATGATGTTGTTGTACTGGGCGTCCTTGCCCTTGTCCCTCTTGGTGCCCTCCTTGAGGATTAGTATAGGTGTCTGGCTCATTCCCATATGATTGCCTCCCAATTCGATTCACAAATAGGTTTTCCTAGCTTTGAGCTAGCGGCCGTGAGATGTTTGTTCTTCTATATAACTCTATCTTGAACTGCCAGACGCCTGAGGCTCGACCGCCATTCCAATGGACGAACGCCAGGCAATGGTTATTACCATACAATACATTGGAACAGCGCGTCCATGACACTTAGATCTTGCAGCATCTGCCGGGCGGTAAGCGGCGACCTGGTGGGAGGAAAGAAGATCGCCATCCTCGGCTCTGGCATCTGCAATGGCTGCCAAGATGCTCTCCATCGACTGGAGGACATCTACCGACGCGATTTCGAACGGCGGACGGAGACCAAGATCGAACTAGTCATTCCTTGGCCGGCCATCAAGCAGTTCAGCTGGCCCCCGAGAGGTTCGGTCATGCTTTCCGGATGGGCGGTGGACCTGCGAGAGTTCGCCATCGCGCTGGCCGGTGAGCACTTGGTCGGCGGTAGAAGGTCCTACGAATCCTGGCGCAGCGAGAACCTAGAACGAATAGCGGCCTTGGAAGCGGAGAAAGACCAGGGCGACGCCAAGGCCAAGATCGGCAGGGATTCGGAACTGGATGAGCTGAAGCGCAGCTTGGCCAAAGCGGAGAAGCGCAAAGGGTCGACCGCCGAACACCCCCTCTTTTCCTTGGCGCTAGAAAGGGTGGGTGGCTGGAAGGTCCGCGAAAAAGGCCAGTATCTCGATATCACCTTCTCTTTCCGGATGCTAGTGGACGGATTCAGGGGGGCGTCAAAGGAGAAGGTGGAGAGGCATTTCCTGCTGGTGTCGAAGGAGTATGCGGCGGCGATAGACGTCATCGGAGAACGACTCCGGGACCTGAAAGCCAAGGCTAGCGCGTCAGGATTTGGAGCCTAGGCGCGCTCTGCCACCATCTTTAGACAGGATGGGTGGCGCCCGCTGCCAGGCATCTCAGGCGTGTTGATTAGGGGCGGACTTGCCTTTCAGGAAATATGTCTTCAAACGGATTCTTTATGAATATGTTGCCAGAAAACCCACGAACTCTAGTCGTGGGATGAATGGCGACAAATTCAAATTCTTGAACGGCATGACGCACACACAGAAGTTTCCAGACACCTCGCAAGGGGTAAGGCACTCTCTGCCTGGGAGAGAAAGACGGTTGAAGCTCTGGGCTAAAACTTCATCGCTCCATCGGGCATGAGACCAGCAACGGTCTGCGGGAAAGGCATTGGAACGCTCCTGATGGAGTAGGCCGCCGGAGACGCACAATGCGTTCTCCCCTGCCTTGCAAGCAGGAGTCAGCCGACCGAATGCGCTCCGTTCCCAGAAATGGGCGTCCTTCGCGGA
>JAPKYJ010000007.1 GCA_026394375.1 Methanomassiliicoccales archaeon | reverse complement strand
CCTCACCGTCGAATTCGTTCTAGTCAGACGCCTTCGCCACCGGTGGTCCTTCCAGGATTACAGGATTTTACCCCTACCCCAGAAGTACCTCTGACCTCTCCCGATCCCAAGTCTTGCAGTCTCCCCGGACTTCGGACAGTTAAGCTGGCCGATTTACCCAAGGATTTACAAGACCGGCTACGGACGTTTTAGGCTCAATAATATCGACCACCACTCGGGCCGCGGGTATTACCGCGGCGGCTGGCACCCGTCTTACCCGGCCCTTACTTCTTCTGTTTTTTAGACAAAAGAACAGCTAACACATAGTGCTAGCACTTGGAATTCCCTCATCGGGATTTCTCCCATTGTGAAGTTTTCGCGACTGCTGCGCCCCGTAGGGCCTGGACTCATGTCTCAGAGTCCATCTGTGGGCTTCCTCTCTCAAGGCCCATACGCGTCATAGGCTAGTGGGTCCATTACACCCACTACAACCTGATACGCCGCAGACCAATCCTAAGGCGTCTGAGCTTTGGACCTAGAAGCGTTCCAGCATCCTAGATCTATGGAGTATTATTCTCAGTTTCCCGAGGTTATCCTCCACCTTAGGGCATGTTATCCGCGTGTTACTCAGCGGTTCGCCGAGACCTTACGTCTCTCGACTCGCATGTCTTAATCGAATTCCAATAGCGGTGGCCGCCGGCAGGATCAACCGGAATCGATCCTGAGACAATTATAAACTGCCTCAAGGATGTATTTATCGAAATTGGCAGTACACCAAGTTTCACCGACGTACCACGATTATTGATATTGCGGTACTTGATCATCGAGCGTCGGAACCGAGAGAACACGTTCGTGGAACGGAGATCTCGATTCCCCATCTTTGTACACAGGTTTGGAATGCGGGTCGATCATCGTTGGCCATACGGCCACACTCAGGACCCAAACGCGACCTGTGCCCGAGGTAGTCTCCCTTAACTTCGGTCCTATATATAACCGTTTCGGGATGCCACCCACTGCGCCATGCATATCGCATGTCGCACACTCTCACTCTACTCCTTAGAGGTATTTGAGGGTTTCTGCCACAAGGCCAGCAATGCCACTACAACAGGACTTTTGTGCGATTCATCGGACACAACCGGACATCGTGGAAGGCATTAGTTTCTTCGCTCCCTCGCAAGGGTCATGCGATAGTGAAGATAGGATCAGGCTTGAGATTGTGGCCAATGATGGCATCTGATCCAGGGCAGAGGACCTCGTCCATAAGAAAACCTTTAAGTCGATGTCCGTATTGTCAGGGGCCGGAGCGGAGGTGGCCCAGCCAGGCAAGGCGATGGATTGCTATCTCATATATGCGGGGCAAACATCCATTGTCCGAAAGGACTCGGGGGTTCAAATCCCCCCCTTCGCGCTCCCCTTCTTAGCCAGATTTCATTTTCGATACTTCAATCAGCGGGGGATTGACTTCCTGCAGCCCCCAAGCGCTCTGAAGCATTTCGAGAGCGCTTTCCTGCCTGACACGCACGTAGTGCGATTCGGTGGGTTTCACCTGCGCGCCTGGAGGAGGGGTGCATGGAAGCTCGCGCGGTACCCATGCTAGACGTCCGAGGTGCCGGAGGCCTGAGGGCGTCTTCCCGCTCAGAAACGAGCATCGTTCAGAGGAACAGTTCCTTCCGCGTCGGGTTCGGCTCCTCCTTCTTCAGCGCATCTGTCAACTCGCGCACCGTCTCGGCATACTTCAGGCCCTCAGAGGCAGAGATCCAGGAGAGTTTGATCCGCTCTTCGCCCAGCCCGAGCGTGCCGAAGATGTCCTTGATCATGACGAATCTGCGTCTCGAGTAGTAGTTCCCCCTCTGGTAATGGCAGTCGCCCGGGTGGCAACCGGCGACCAGCACGCCGTCCGCTCCGTTCAGGAAAGCCCTGAGTACGAATAACGGGTTCACGCGGCCAGAGCACATGACGCGGATGTTGCGCACCGTTGGCGGAATCTCCAGCCGGCTCACCCCCGCCAGGTCCGCGCCAGCGTACGCGCACCAATTGCATAGGAACGCGGTGATCCTGACCTGCTTCTCTTCGTCGCTCATCTCTTCCTTGCCCCCTCGATGTCCACGAACTCCTCCGGCTCGAAGGTGACAACCGGCACCGGCTGCTCAAGTTTTTTCCCTGGATCGTAGTCGAACGCCCTCTGCAGCGACTCGCCCACTCGCTTGAAGTTGACGGCCACGGGAATGCTTACCGGGCACACGTCCTGACACGATCCGCAGGCGACGCAGCTCACCGCCATGTGCATCATGCGCCCGATGTGGAAGAACATGGTGTCCGGAGGGAGCCTCGTGCCACCCTTCTCGGCCAGCTGGCGCTCGTGGTCGGATGGCTTCTTCTCGAACAGGTTCGACTCGAACGTGCACAGGTTGCAGTAGCAGATCGGGCAGGCCTGGCGGCAGGCGTGGCAGCCGATGCACTTCCCGAATTGCGCCACCAGCCCCTCCAGCCCGGGCTTGGCAGCCTCCGACGCGAACACCTCTTCGCGCCGTTTCGTCCGCTTGTCGAGAAGCGCGTCGATGCGCTGCTGGTCCAACACACCCTCGGTCTCCTCGAATCCGAGTCCGGCCACCAGCCGCTTGCCGCGTTCGTTGTTCGCGAGCGCCTCGAATCCTCCTCCGCCGTCGACGACGCGCAGGGTCACGTCGGCGGTGTAGGGCACGAACTCCACGCAGGATTGGCAGGTGGTGCGCAGTTCGGGGTGTACGTCGTTGGCCCGCACCTTCTCCCAATAGCCGGGCATGCGCTCGTCGATGTCGCCTGGCAGCGAGGACTTAAGCGTGAATACCCCTCCGCAGGTGTAGCCGATGAAGACCAGGTTGCCGAGGTGGCTCTGGCGGCGCTTCACCGTCTCTACGAAGGCGCGCAGCTCGCAGGGGCGGATCACGACCGCGACCGGCTCCGGCGAGGCCCCCATCATGGTGAAGCGGTTCAGGACCTGCCCCAGGTTCACTGGCATGAGCGGGTGCAGTGGGGCGCTCTCCTCGATCCTCGCGGGTTCGGTGATAAGCGCGTACGCCAGCTTGCCCCCCTCCACCCGGATCAGGGCGAACACCCCGGACACACGTCGGCTCTCGAGCAGCGACCTCAGGAGCCGCTTCAGTCCTTCTTCTGGGGTCTCTCGGGAGCGGATGGCGTAGCTCATTCCTTCTCCTCCTCCAGCTCCTGCTCGCGGTAGACAATGAGGGGCAGCGGGTCCGCAGCGTCCTTCCCCGGCGCGTACTCGAAAGTCATCTGCGCCCTTTCGGAGACCAGGCTGAAAATCTGCGCAATCGGGATGCCGGCGGGGCAAGCGTCCTCGCACATGCCGCAGGAGACGCAGGTCAGCCCGATATGGTTCATCCGGCCGAGGTGGAAAAGCATCATGTCCGGGGGGAAGCGCAGCGCGCCCTTGCGCTGCGCCTGGTCGAGGTAGTCACCGGGTTCGTGGAGAAGCCGCTCCGAATCGAAGTAGCAGAGGCGGCAGTAGCACACCGGGCAGGCGCGCATGCAGTTGTGGCAGTTGATGCATGACGATAGCGCCTTCAGCAGGTTGTCGGTGCCGCGCACCTGCGGAGCGAACCCCCGGCGCCACTCCTCCCTCTGGCGCGCCCGCCGGGCCGTTGTCTCGTTCACCCGCGCCTCCCACCGGGACAGCCCCGTGCCCATCGGCAGCGCTAGCTTCTCCAGCAGCCGATCGCCCTTCTCGCTCTGGGAGATGAGCGGGACCGTACCCTCGTGAAGGTCCTTCAGTCCCAGATGGATGTCGGCCGTTCCCAGGCTCATGTTCACGCATATACGGCATATCGGCCGTACGTTCCCATCGTCGCCGGACGATTTCGTTTCGGCGAACTTCGATTCCTCTCCCTTAGGATCAAGGGCGAAGTCCTGCAACGGCAAAGCGCCTGGGCAGTCCAAGGTGATGAAAGTGAGGTTCGCGACTTCCACCTGTCTGAGCTTGAGCAGCTCCACGGTGCCGCGCAGCTCGCAGGGACGGAGCACCACCGCGACCCTGAGGCTGCTTCCGCCCCTGCGCGTCAGGCTGCTGACCACCTTTCCCGCCGCCTTGGGGATAACCGGCGGGAGCGGCACCGTCTTCTCCAGCAGTTCCCGGTCCTTGATGAGTATGTGCGCGTACCCGTCGCCCCCCGGCACCTTCATCGGCGCCAGGACAGCGTCGAACGCGCCCCCGTCCATGCCGCGGCGGAGGACCTCGAGGAGCGTGGACGAGGCATCCCCTAGATGAGGGAAGCGGACCGCTTTGCGGTGCGCGCCCCCGCTCACTTCACCGCCTCCTCGATCTCCTGGTAGATCTGATCGTAGGTGAAGTGCTTGACGCTCGCCGCGCCGGAGGGGCAGGCGGCGGCGCAGTTCCCACAGCCGCGGCAGATCGTCTCGTTCACGACCGCCACCTTGCGCTGCTCATTGAAGGTGATCGCCCCGAATGGGCAGACGTTGATGCACGACATGCATCCCTGGCACAGCGATTCGGTGATGCTCGAGGTCTTTGCCTCGATCTCGATTTTCCGCCCTGGCACAAGAGAGGCTAAGATCTGCCCCGCCGCGGCCTGCGCCTGCACCGCGCTCCCGGCGGAATCCACCGGCCCCTGCGCCGTCCCGACCACATAGACCCCGCTCATGGTCGTCGCCACCGGGTTCAGCTTCGGGTTCGTCCTGGCGAAGAACCCCGCTTCGTCCAGATCGATCGTCGCCAATTTCGCCAGCGCTCCGGCGTCCGCGCGCGGTTCGAGTCCGGTCAGGAGTACGACCAGGTCCGGCCGCAACTCCGTCTCGGCGCCGCTCTCCTTGAGGAACGTGATGACCGTGCCCTCCTCGCCCTTATTAAGGCGCACACCCGAGACACGCACCATCTCGATGCCGCTCCGGAGCGTGTCCTCGAAGAACGCCTGCTGCCCCCGGCCGGGGATGTTCAGGTCCCAGTACAAATGAGTGATCTTCACGTCTGGAAGCTTCTCCCTGAGATAGCGCGAGAACTTCAGGCCGTACATGCAGCACACGCCGGAGCAGTACCCCTTGACCTCGCGCCCGACGCAGTGAACGATGCCCACGGACCGCGGCTCTCGGCCGTCCTTTAGTTTGATCGATCCGGAGCGGAACAGGTCCTCGAACTCCAAGGGCGTGAGCACATTGCTCAATCCCCTGCGATCGTACGCGCGCATCTGGTTCGGGTCGAAGAGCTGCGCGCCTGTGGCGATCACCAGGGAGCCGACCTTGATCGTCCTCACTTCGCCACCTTCTTTGACGGGGCGCACCGTGACCTCGAAGTTGCCGACAAATCCCAGCACCCTTTCCAGGCGGTGCTCGGTAAGCACTTCCACGAAGGGGTTCACGCGCACTTGCTTGATCTTCTCCTCCAACCTAGGAAGAGGGTCGTCCATCCCTGGGTACGTGCGCGCGAGCGAACGCATCACGCCTCCCAGCACCGGCTCGCGCTCGACCAGATACGCCTTCCTCCCTTCCAAGGCCAGGGCCAAGCAGGTCTCGATGCCAGAAACCCCGCCGCCGAGCACCAGAACGTCCGGATTGACGCTCAGCTGCCGGCTCTGGAGGGGCGACTGGAACCGCACCCGCCCCACCGCCGCCTTGATCATCCGCGTCGCCTTCTCCGTCGCATCGTCGGGCTTCTCCGTCACCCAGGCGCACTGCTCTCGGATGTTCACCATCTGCAGCATGTAGGGGTTGAGGCCGGCCTTCTCCAGTACGGTCATGAACGTCTGCAGGTGCTCCCGAGGGGAGCACGCCGCCACGACCGCATGTGTCAGAGCCTCCTTGCGGATGCGCTCCTCCAGGTACGAACGGCCTTCCTGCGAGCACAGGAGTCGGTATTGTTCCGCCACCGCCACGTCCTTGAGCTTGGAGACCTTCGCGATCATCTTCGCGATGTCCACCTTGTCCTTGATGTTGGGGCCGCACTCGCAGACGAACACGCCGATCCGGTTCATCCCCTCATCCCCCCCCGCTCGTGGCCTTTAGGATGTGCGCCACCGCGGCATGCGCGTCCGCCACCGAGTCTCCCACGCCCTTCGGCGCCTGCGCTCCTCCGACCACGTAGATGCCAGGACGGGAGGTGCAAACGCTCCCTCCCTCGCCTTCCTCGAAGTAGCCTCTCTCCCCGCTCGCTATTCCCAGTATGTTGGCAAGTTGGAGCGCGTCGGCGCGTGGCTCGAGCGCCGGCGCCAGCACGACCATGTCCACGCGCAGCTCGCGGCGCGTGCCTTTCACGTCCACGTAGAGCAGGCAGGGTTTGCCCTCGCGCTCCTCCACGCGGACGTCGCCGGTCCGGATCAGGTCCGTCCCGCCGGCGATCATCCTCCTGTAGAATCTCTGGGCATCCTGACCAGGCACGGTCATATCGACGTAAAGCTCGTGCACCTCCACGTCCGGCATCTTCGCCCGGAGGTACTGGTTGAATTTGAGCAGGTACATGCAACACACGCTGGAACAGTAACCTCTCTCCGCGCGCCCGGCGCAGTGCACCAGGGCCACCGACTTCGGCGGGATGCCATCGCGCATCACGATGTTGCCGGACGAGGGGCCGTTCTGCGCGAAAAGCCTCTCGAACTGGAGTGCGTGGTAGACCTCCGGAACCTTCCCGTAGCCATACCTAACGAGCGGCGTCAGGTCCAGCAGCTGCGAGCCGGTCGCCACGATGATTGCGTCCACCTCGAGCTCGAGACTCTCGTCCTTCTGATCATAGTTCACCGCTTCGAAGACGCACGCCTCCTTGCACGCCTGGCACTCCTTGCCGTGGAAGCGGAGGCAGAGGTCGCGATCGATCATGGGGACGTTCGGCAGCGCGCCGGTGAAAGGGACGAACACCGCTTTCCTGGTGGACAGGCCCTGTTCCGCCTCGCTGGGCACGCTCACCGGGCAGGGCTCGTAGCAGGCGCCGCATCCGATGCACGCCGCCGGGTCGATGAAGCTCGCCTTCTTCCTGACAAGCACCTTAAAATGTTCGCCAGTGGGTTCGACCTTCTCCACCAGCGAAAGCGTGAGCAACTCTACGTTCCCGTCCTGCAGCAGGTCCTGCTGGCGCGGCGAGAGCATGCAGGTGGCGCACTCCAGGTCGGGGTACACCTGTTCGAAGAGCACCGCAGTGCCGCCGGTGTAGGAGGTGCGTTCGACCAGATGCACCTTGGCGCCCGCCTTCGACAGCAACAGGCTGGCTTCTATGCCGGCCACACCCGCGCCGATGACCAGTACCTCCCTGCTCGCGCTCACACGCTCACCTTTTCCTTTAGGGGGGTTGGCCCGAGCTCCCGGACGCGCGCATCGAAGCGGTTCACGATCTCGGCGAACCTCTTGCCCTCCGACGCCGAGACCCAGTGGAGCTGCAGGCGTTCCTCTTCCAGGTCCAGCTCGCTCAGTATGTCCTTCAGCAGCGCCTGCCTCCTCCTGGTGTAGAAATTGCCGGTGTCGTAGTGGCAATCGCCCGGGTGGCAGCCGGCGATTAGCACCCCGTCCGCGCCGCGCAGGAACGCCGTCAGGATGAGCACCGGGTCGAGGCGGCTGGAGCACATTACTCGGATCGGGGTGAAGGATGCCGGTACGCTAAGCCGGCTGGCTCCGGCCTGGTCCGCGCCAGCGTACGCGCACCAATTGCAGAGAAATCCCACTATTCTCGGTTCGAACGTTGCCATATGTATCTCCCGAGCGGGGCGGCGGTCGCCCAGTTCTCTGGGTCTATGCCTTCCGAACGGCAAATCCGCGTTATAATTGGATCTGAGCTCTGAACTTGCCTCCCTCGTCGTTGCAGAAGAGCAGCACCCGCTTGGTCATCTCGGCCCAGGCCTTCACGTCCCGGGGGAAGGAGTGGCAGTCCGATAGGACCTCCAATATGTCCCCCGGCTTCAATTCCTTGGCCTTGATCACCACTTCCAGAATGGGCTGCGGGCACTTCTTCCCCAGCGTATCAAGCATGTAGGTCGCCGTGATTCTCACCCATTGTTGCTGTTCGCGTGGCGGCTCAGAACGCGAAGGTCACGGTGCAGTGACTGGCCTTTGACATGAACTCGGTGGCGCCGATGATCTCGGTGTCGGTCCTGACGTCCTCTCTCTTGAGGTCGCGGGCCTCGAGCGCCAGCTCGCACAGGTAGAGCTTGCCGCCCAGCGTCTTGAACTTTCCGATCAGGTCCGTCATGGGGGGCATGCCCTTGCCGGTGATCTTCTCCAGTTCGCCCTTCTTGCACCACATTCCGCCTGCGGGGGCGAAGAACATAATCACTTCGTCCCCGACCGCCAGTGCACTCGTTCCTAGAACGAAAGGCGGATAGACGTTCTTCGGTTCTCCTCCGTTGACTACAATTGCTACTTTCGCCATTGAAACACCTTATAAATAACAATCTTAACAGGCTATAACTAGGTATCGGTTCAGGAACGGAAGCGGACGAAACGTGCACAATCGTTGATCCAGGGTGCGCAGCGTTCCATGGGCCATATCGAGGCGCTTCGACCGGTAGTGCCAATAGGGAGTACCTCGCCGCCCCCTCGAGTGTTCTGAGGTTTGTACGCGCGTATGGACGACCGAGTCAATCGGCGCGAAAGAAGCCCTCGATCATTTCAGTGCGGCCAGGAACTGGCGGGTGAAATCCCTCGCCATATCTAGCGCGTCCGGGGCCAGCGGCCCCCACATGCCGGTCACTGCGAAATGCATGGCGTTCGAACATTTCAGGCCGCGCTCCCTGCACAACTCCTGCAACTTCGAGGCTGCGTTCTTTGAATAGCCCTCGGCCATCTTCAAGGTCTTATTGCGTTTCTCCTTGTCCTTGGACAATGGCCCGATGGTGTCGAAGACTACTATTGGCCAATCCTTCTAGTAATCAACATCCAGGCTCTCTACGAACTCCTTGGCCTCCTTGGTCATGCGACCTGCCCTGGTGGGCGAGCCTATGAACATGAAGTCCCCCAAGACCGCTCCTACGCTTCCTTCCCTTAGGGCTTTCAGCTCGACTTGGTGACCTTCAGATCTGATCTGCTCGGCTATGGCCTCGGCCACTTGCTTGGTGTTCCCGTGCACGCTATCGTAGACAACGATCCCCTTCAAGGCCTCAACCTCCTCAGTCTGCGGATGATTAGGTCGCACTATTCTCAGTTCGATTCGAACTCAACGACCTCGCTGGGAGAATTCAGCCACCCATGACATAAGTCTGTCGCCTGCGCCGAGCTTGTGAGGGTAAGGTTCAGTCAACGGAGTTCCGTAGCGGTAAGAAAAAGGAGTAGAGTGTCTGAGGCCACGAGTTCAATCCTGATAGATATGGTCTTCCAAGGCCGCAAAGAGATCGAGGAGAAATACGACTCAGTGAAGCGCGACAAGGACCGCCTCACGGCAGCCTTGACAAAGATATATACGCGGAGCCGATTGGAGGCGCGTGAGGTTCTTCGTCGAGACCTATGGCTGCACCATGAACCAGGGCGAGGGCCAGGAGATGGAGCGCAAGCTGGACCACCTGGGTCACGAGGTCTCTTGCACGGCTGAAGAGGCTGAAGTGGTGGTGGTCAACACCTGCACTGTGATCGAAGCGACGGAGCTGAAGGTTCTGAAACGCATGCGCCAGCTGCGCAACGAAGGCAAAGGGATCGTGGTCACGGGCTGCATGGCCTCGGTGCAGGCGGATGAGGTGCTGCGGAAGGTCCCGGATGCGTTGGTCATTCCTCCCGCAAGGTATCCTGATTTCGAGACCCTCGTCGAAAGCAGGTTCGGGGCGATGGACACGAGACCAGCCGCCCCGAAGATCAAAGGCATCACCGCCATCGTCCCTATCTCCCAGGGCTGCTTGGGCTCGTGCAGCTATTGCATCACCCGTTTGGCGAGAGGTTCTTTGGTCAGCCGACCTCCGGAACATGTGCTGGCACAGGTCAATGAGGCGCTAGGGGCGGGAGCGAAGGAGATATACCTCACCTGTCAGGACACCGGTTGTTACGGCTACGACCTGGGCACGAGCTTCGCCGAACTTCTGCGGAACGTCTGCCGATTGGAAGGGGAGTTCCGAACGAGGGCGGGTATGATGAACCCGGACAGCCTGAAGGACATCATCGGCCCTCTTGCCGAGGCCTTCAGGAACGAGAAGGTCTACAAGTTCCTCCACTTGCCAGTGCAGAGCGGCAGCGACGAGGCCTTGAGACGCATGAAGCGCGCATATACGGTGGGAGAGTTCGAGGATCTGGTTTCCAGATTCCGCAGGGTCATTCCAAAGCTCACGCTCTCGACGGACGTCATCACAGGTTTTCCTGGGGAGACGGAGAAGGAGCATGTGGCCACAATGGAATTGCTGCGCCGGATCAAACCGAACATCGTAAACGTCACCCGCTTTTCCGCTCGACCTGGTACGGATGCCCTGGCAATGGACGATCAGGTGGTCAGCCGCCACTCGAAGGAACGTTCCCGGGAGATGGCCAGGCTGCGTTTCGAGATCGCCAAGGAGATCAATGAGCAGAGGGTAGGGGAGAAGACCTATGCACTAGTCAGCGAGCAGGGCAAGGGGGGTTCGCTCATATGCCGCGATCCCTTCTGCACACCCATAGTAATCAAAGAGCACGCTATCCTCGGCGAGCTCAAGAAACTGGAGGTGGTCGGCTATGCGGCCACTCATCTTTTCGGCCGACTGGTGTGAGCTGCAATCAGCACCAGCGCAGTCCAGTGTTTAAATAGGAGCAGGCTAATCGAGGTTTCCGTACAGCCCCGTAGTGTAGTGGTCAATCATGCTGGCCTTTGGAGCCGGTGACGGCAGTTCGAATCTGCCCGGGGCTACTTCCCTTTCACCATTTCTCTTTGTGCGTCACAGTGTCCAGCTGTAGCCTGGGCGTCCTGCGCCAGGCTTCCTTCGGCCGGCCTATGGGCAATAAGGCGACCGGGCGGGCGCATTCGGGCAAGCTGAGGATCTTGGTCACTTCGCGCTCGTCGAAGGCTCCCACCCAGCAGCTTCCGTATCCTTTGCTGGCGGCGAAGAGCAGGATATGTTCCACGGCCGCCGCGGAATCCTGCAGGCAGTAGAGCTCCGTGCCTCGGATGCCGTAGTTGCGGATGCGGACGAGGTTGGCGCAGACGACGATGACAACCGGCGCCTCATCCAAGAACTCCTGGCCGAAAGCGGCCTTGGCCAGCCTCTTCTTCGTGTCCTTGTCCCGGATGACGATGAAATCGCGTGCCTGCAGATTCCCTGCCGAAGGAGCCAGCTGCGCCAGTCGAAGCGCTTCCATGATCACCTCTTCCGGTACGTTCTCCTCAGAGAACGAACGCACGCTCACCCGTTTCTCGATGCTTTCTACCAGTTCCACACCCAGACCTCCAGGGCTCGTCTGGTAGGGACTAGGAAGCAGGCCTCTAATAAAACCTCTTGGCGGCAGGCAGCACCAATGTTAAGTAATGTCTCGGGCACTTACTGAGCGTGACCGTGGAGTGCAGCATCGAGATCGATTATCCGGACGAGGAGAGCGCTCAGAACGTGGCCCGCTCCATCTCCTTGGATAATGACCGATACGTGGAAACGAGGCTCGATGGGAAGAGGCTGATGCTCAAAGCGCAGGCCTCCTCCCCTGCCTCCATGCTGCATACGCTCGAGGACCTTCTATCCTGCCTGCGCGTGGCAGATACCATCGTGGGCGATGAGGGCTCAGAGCTTGACGCCCTCTCGGACCTTGACCGCTAGGCCCTTCTTGATCGCCAACATCTCGCTCCTGATGAGCATGGTCCGGCCGATCGCCAGCAGGCTGTCGCTTTCGTCCACCACCAGCACCTCGTCCATCGGCACCAGGTCTGGGTCGCAATCGACGACGAAATTGCAGAACACGTTCTTGCCCTCGCGGTTGAACGGCACCGAGTCCTGATTGACGATCACCCTCAGCCTTGGCGAAGGGAAGCCCTTTCTCAGCCGCTCCCCCCCAGCCGGCTTCAAGGAGAAGAAGCCGTCCGGCGCGCGCATGGACAGGATGTGCTCTCCGTCCACCAGCACCGTGCGGATCTTGCCCGTGTTCTTGGACTTGTTGATCTCCACTTCACCTTGTAGCAGGTGATCAGCCGCTCCCTTGCCGAACTGATAGTCAGCGACGGCTCTGACCCGGGCAATGTCGATGTCGAAAGTGGATGGCCCGGTGGAGAGCATTCTTAGCATGTCCCGGGTCTCATTGCCGTCATATACCACGCACATGCCGTATTCCTGGCAATGGGAGAAGCGCTCCATGAGCTCGTCGATGTGCGCGCTCATCTCCATGTCCAGGGTGCGGGGGAAGAGAGACTGAGCGATGGGATAGGCCTCGTCAAGCTCGATGGGCACTGGCCCGAACGGCGACATGATCAGGAAGTGAGCGTCGCTGTCCTTGGAGATCTCCGCCATCTCCTTTTCGTAGACACGAGAATAAGGCTTGTCCGCGTCCGCGAATCCCACCAGCATCTTGTTCGCAGGCTGGCGATAGCGTTCGAAGTATCTCTTCTCATATCGGAACACCGCTGGACGATGGAGCGTCTCCGGCCCGGTGTAGAACAAAGCCCCCTCCCGGCTCAGCGGCTCAAAACGTTCCAAGAAGTCCTTGTGCCGCTTGAGGCGCCTGAGCGCGTCGAGGAGCGCGGGATGCACCCGGCAGCGGACCTCTACCAGCTCCCAAAGGTCTCCCTCCTGCAGGGCGGTCTTGGCCCTCTCAATCTCTCGCTTCGAGACATGCAGGTTATGCCTGGCCATGACCCCGATCCGCTCTTCCTCGGGCAACTCGCGCAGCGATGCCAGAGTGTGTTTTGAGCAATAGGGGCAGTCGCAGTCCAGACCCTTCATTTCCGCGAGGCGTACGGTGCCGTAGGGAAGCATCATGCGACCATCCCGTGCGAACTTCGCATAGGAGGCGGAATCGAAAATGTCGCAGCCCAGCAGTATCGCCAGCGGGAAGAGCATCGGATGCCCCGCCCCAAAGAGATGCACTGGCCTGTCCGGCGAGAGACCTTTCTTGGAAGCGATGATGACATCCACCAGGTCCGCGAAGCGATAGGTCTCCATGATGGGCACCACCCCACCGATGGGGAAGACGTCCACATCCATGCCGGAGAGCCTCCGGGCGCAGTCCTCGCGCAGGTCGGCGTAGACGGAACCTTGCACCACTCCGGCCAGAAGCATGTCGCCTTTGAGCCCAGTGGCCTGCTGAGTGCGTTCCAGGGTGGTCTCCACCGCCTGTCTCGTTCTCTCTTTGCTCCAATCTGGCTCAGTGAAGATGTCCAGCACCGTGCCGATGTCCGAGCCGATGTCCCGCTGGAAGGACACCATCTCCTCGTTCCCCACCTCCACCTCCCCGTACATATGGCTCTGGAAGGTGCCGCTGTCGGTCATGATGGTGCCAGGATAGTCGAGGAGTGAGTGCAGTCCCTCCTTCAGAGCGCGTTCGCGCAAGCGCTCGTCCTTCTTGATGATGTAGGAATTGGTGATCAGGCCCTGGAACCCGAAGCTGTCGTGGAGCTCCCGCGGCGACACGGCGATATTGCGGGGGTTGATGACCGGAAGGAGGACCGGGGTCTCCAGCTTGCCCCTTCGGGTCTCGAACTCGCATATCCGGGCCAAACCGTCCCGTTTCAGGATCTCTAGCATCATCCGATGGAATCGAATTTGCATAATAAGCCTTTGGTCGTCCGGGATGCGGAAGAATCATATGCCCGGAGGGATTTCGTAACGCTTCGGTCCAGATGAACGTGATGATGCACAAGATGGTTATCGCCGTGCGCAGGGACCTGAAGCTCTCGCCCGGCAAGATGGCCGCCCAGGTGGCGCACGCGGCGGTGAGCTGCGCCCTCGCTTCGAAGAAGAAGAAGCCTGAATGGTATGAGCGATGGTACAACGAGGGGCAGAAGAAGGTCGTGGTCAAAGTTGCGAACCTGAGAGAGCTCTTCGAGTTGAAGGTCGCTGCTGAGGACGCCGGCCTGGTCACCGCCCTCATCACGGATGCCGGGCTGACGGAGCTGCCCCCGAACACCACCACTTGCCTCGGCATAGGGCCGGCGCCGGACGAGCAGGTGGACAAGGTGACGGGGCACCTGGGGCTGATGTGAGGTGAAGAAGCACATCCGGGTGCTTGGGATCGATGACGCCCCTTTCCGTTTCGAGGGCGAGAAGGTTCTGGTGGTGGGAGTGGTGATGCGCCTTCCGGGCTATTTGGAGGGTGTGATGCGCACCGAATGTTCGGTGGACGGGGACGATGCCACCTCTTCTTTGGAGGAGATGATCTCACGCTCACGCTTCCGGGAGCAGTTCAAGCTGGTCATGTTGGACGGCGTCGCTCTGGGTGGATTCAACGTGATAGACATAGATCGGTTGCATGAGAGAACGGGCATTCCCGTGGCCACGGTGACCAGGGACCGCCCGGACATGGACAGGATCGAGGATGCCTTGCGGAAGTACTTCGATGACTGGCGGACAAGGCTCGAATTGATACGGAGGCATCCGCTGCACGAAGTCCCAACGGATCACAAGCCTCTGTTCGTCTCGATCGTCGGCATCTCACTGCCAGAGACGCAACAGATCGTCAGCCAAAGCATTGTGCGAGGGGCGTATCCGGAGCCGTTGCGAATGGCGCACATCATTGCCAGCGGCATGGTGAAAGGCGAATCCCGAGGCAGGGCCTAAGCCACATCCTCGAGGAAGGACTTCAATTGGGCCGCCATTTCCGCGTTCTTGTCGTTGATGTTCTCCACCAGGACCTCGGACTGTCCTCGGTTCAATGGAAGGATGCGCACCCGCAGCCCGCTCGACGGCAATTCGAAATGGCTACCCTTCCTCCTCGGGGCGCGCCTGTGCTCGTGCCCTCCATCCGAGAGGTCCTTGACCAAGTGCTCTTCCAGGGTCGCTGGGGTGCAACAGAAAAAGCGCTTCTCTGTGCAAGCGAATCGCTCCTTGTTCCTGGCGTCGAACGTCATCACTCCCAGCAGTGCCAGGAGCAGGCCGCCACTGATGGCGAATGTGGCAGGCTTCTCCGGATCCAGACCTTCATATGCCGAAAGCAAGGAGATGACGAGCACGCTCACCACGGCGATGTAGATCATGCCGATTACGCTGGTGACGAGCTTCTGCGGCATGGTATTGCGGGCCCAGGTCTTGAAATGCAGGCGGTGCATCTTCATCGCTGGTAGGAGAGTCAGCAGCGCCACAAGCACGATGGCGAAGAAGGTGGCGTTGAACAGAAAGTCGAATAGCAGGAACGAGTAGAGCATGAACGCCATGAGCGAAGGGGCTACGACAGCCAACACGTACTGGATGACGTTCTCCGCCTTCTCTATCTGGATTTGATGCTCGCTCGCTCCCGCTGCCATTCCCATCCCAAGGGCCTATAGAGGTCATGCCCATATAAAAAATGTCCGCCACTTGTCAGACAAAAAGTATCTAGCCATCCGTTCTCAGAATCATCTAGGGGAATACGAGACTCGTAACCGAAGGGCCGAAGGGCGTGTAGAATCGTGTGATTGCTTCTATTCTTTATGCCCGTTCGGAACGCGATTATTGCCCCCTCCTCGTTTTCCCTTCCACGATGAGTCTGGCTGCTATCCAAAAGGTTTTAATACCCGTGTTCATTAGGACGGCTGCTGAAGTATCGCTGAAAACCCTCAACGCTTATATACGACTAGCGTAATAGGGCAGCCGCTTCCCAGTCAAGGTGAAATAATGGCTAGAGGTCTATATACTGCCAGAAAGCTGAAAAAGGATCGGCAGAAGTTCCGATGGAGTGACAGTACCTACAAGAGGAGGATGCTCCGACTGAAGGAGAAGTCCGACCCGTTGGAGGGTGCGGCCCAGGGTCGCGGCATCGTCTTGGAGAAGGTAGGTATCGAGGCCAAGCAGCCCAACTCCGCCATTCGGAAGTGCGTCAAGGTCCAGCTCATCAAGAACGGTCGTCAGATCACCGCCTTTGCGGTCGGTGACGGCGCCATCAACTTCATCGACGAGCACGACGAGGTGCTGGTGGAAGGCATCGGCGGAAGGCTCGGACGTTCCTACGGTGATATCCCTGGTGTCAGATACAAGGTCATCCAGGTCAACAGCGTCTCCCTCAACGAGCTCGTCAGGGGCAGGAAGGAGAAGCCGGTGAGGTGAAGGAAATGGCAGAAGAGCAGAACATCCAAGCGGCCAACGAGTTCCTTCTGTTTGGGAAGTACGGCGTCTCGGACGTCGTGGTGAAGGATGGCGGATTGGCCAAGTATATCAGTCTCAAGATGACGGGCGTACCGCATTCCGATGGAAGGCACGCCAACCGCTGGTTCGGCAAGGCCCGACTGAGCATCGTGGAGAGGCTCATCAACAACATGATGCGCACCGAGGTTTACACTGGCAAGAAGATGAAAGCCTACCGCGTGACCAAGGAGGCTTTTGACACCATCGCGGAGAAGACCAAGAAGAACCCGATCCAGGTTCTGGTCGAGGCCCTGGAGAACGCGGCCCCGCGGGAAGAGATCACCCGGTTGCAGTTCGGTGGCATATCCGTGCCCAAGGCAGTGGATGTGGGTCCGTCCCGCAGGTTGGATATCGCCTTGCGCAACATCGCCAAGGGCGCCATCCAGTCCAGCTTCAAGAACACCAAGCCGATCCAGGACTGCCTGGCGGACGAGTTGATATTGGCCTCGAAGAACGACATGAACTCCTATGCGGTCTCCAAGAAGGAAGAGCTCGAGAGGGTCGCTTCCTCGGCCAGGTGAGCGGGAAGCTTTCGTTCGATCTCAATAACCAAGGTGGAATCATGGGACGCAAAGAGGAAAACATCAAGAAGGCGCAGGCCATCATGACTGATCCCACACGGATCAGGAACATCGGTACGGCGGCGCACATCGACCACGGCAAGACCACCCTTTCCGACAACCTAATCGCGGGCGCGGGAATGATGTCGGAGGATCTAGCCGGCAAGCAGCTCATGCTCGATTATGACGAGCAGGAACAGGCCCGCGGGATCACCATCAACGCGGCCAACGCCTCGATGGTGCACGTCTTCGAGGGCAAGGAGTACCTCATCAACCTCATCGACACGCCGGGCCACGTGGACTTCGGAGGCGATGTCACTAGGGCCATGCGTGCATTGGACGGCGTCATCATCCTGGTCTGCGCAGTGGAGGGCATAATGCCCCAGACCGAAACGGTCATCCGGCAGGCGCTCAAGGAGCGCGTCCGGCCGGTGCTGTTCATCAACAAGGTGGACAGGCTCATCAACGAGCTCAAGGTCACCCCGGAGCAGATGCAGCAGCGCTTCGTTCAGATAATCACCGAGGTCAACCGACGCATCGCTACCCAGATCCCCGCTCCGATGAACAAGGAGTGGCAGGTGAGCGTGCAGGACGGGACGGTGGCGTTGGGAAGCGCCTTTCACAACTGGGCCGTCTCCGCTCCCTACATGAAGAAGAGCGGCACCTCCATGAAAGATGTGTACGAACACTGCAAGAATGGCGACCAGAAGGCCCTCGCCAAGAAGTCCCCGGTGCACGAGGTGCTGCTCGACATGGCCATCAAGCACATCCCGAACCCATACGAGGCTCAGAAAATACGAGTTCCGGTCATCTGGAAGGGAGACCTGGAGAGCGAGATCGGCCAGTCGATGCTCAACTGCGACCGCAAGGGGCAGACCATGTTCATGGTAACCAAGATCATCATGGACCCGCACGCGGGCGAAGTGGCTGTGGGCAGACTGTTCTCAGGCAAGCTCACCAAGGGCATGGAGATGTACATCTCCGGCGTCGGCAACACCAATCGAGTGCAGATCGTCGCCTTGTCCGTGGGGGCGGACCGCATAACGGTCGAAGAAATGGATGCCGGCAACATCGTGGCCGTCTCGGGATTGAAGGACGCCACGGCCGGAAGCACGGTCTCCTCCATGAAGGACGTGGAGTCTTTCGAGAAGATCATTCACTATAGCGAGCCAGTGGTCACTGTGGCCATAGAGGCCAAGCACATGAAGGACCTGCCCAAGCTGGTGGAGGTCCTGAGGACCGTGGCCAAGGCCGACCCCTCCCTCGTGGTGCAGATCAACCAGGAGACGGGCGAGAACCTTCTATCTGGCATGGGCGAGCTCCACCTGGAAATCACCAACTACCGCATCGTCAACGACCATAAGGTGGAGATCGTGACCTCCACGCCCATCGTGGTGTACCGCGAGTGCGTGAAGGAGATGGGCGGGCCATTCGAGGGCAAGTCCCCCAACAAGCACAACAAGTTCTACATCGAGGTGGAGCCTTTGGAGCAGGCGGTCTACGACGCTATCAAGGCGGGCGACATCAAGACCGAGGGGAAGATCAAGGACCCCAAGGCCCTGGCCAGGCAGCTCATCGACCTGGGCATGGACCGTGACGAGGCGAAGGGCATCGTATCCTTCAAGGACACCGATGTGCTCATCGACACCACCAAAAGTATCCAGTACCTCAACGAGACCATGGAACTGTGCAAGCAGGCCTTCGAAGAAGCCATGACGCTAGGGCCTCTAGCTCAGGAGAAGGCCATGGGTCTGAAAGTGCGTTTGGTGGATGCCAAGCTGCACGAGGACGGTGTGCACCGCGGCCCGGCGCAGGTCATCCCGGCCATGCGCTCTGGCATCTACGGCGCCATGTGCTTGGCCACCCGCCTGCTCATGGAACCGATCCAGAAGGTATACATCAATGTCCCACAGGACCTAATGGGGTATGCGGTGCGCGAGGTGCAGTCCAGACGCGGCGTCATCGAGAACATAAGCCAAGAAGGCGAGGCGGCCGTGGTGACCGCCAAAGCCCCGGTGGCGGAGATGTTCGGGTTCGCAAGCGCCATCCGCAGCGCGACCCAGGGCCGTGCTCTGTGGTCCACCGAGAACTCGGGCTTCGTGCGCGTTCCGCCTGATATTCAGGCCAAGGTGGTGGCGGAGATACGCAAGCGCAAGGGACTTAATCCAGAACCCTATGATGCCGGTTACTATTCGGGCTGAGAATGCAAGAAGCGTTAAATATGGAATATAGTATGGAGAAACAAATCCAAGAAAAGGAGGCTGGAACATGGCAGAGAAACCTCACTTGAACCTCGTGTTCATTGGTCACGTCGATCACGGAAAATCCACAGCTGTTGGACGTCTGCTGAGCGACACGGGCCACATCGAACCGTACCTGATAGAGAAGTACAGAAAGCTGGCCGAAGAGAAGGGCAAGGCGACCTTCGAGTTCGCCTGGGTCATGGACTCCCTCAAGGAAGAGAGGGAGCGCGGTGTAACCATCGATGTCTCGCATAAAAGGTTCAACACCGACAAGTACTACTTCACCATCATCGACGCGCCCGGTCACCGGGACTTCGTGAAGAACATGATCACAGGAACCAGCCAGGCGGACGCCGCCGTGCTGGTCGTGAGCGCGATCGAGGGGCCCCAGGCCCAGACCAAGGAACACATCTTCCTGGCTAGGACGTTGGGTGTCAATCAGCTGATCGTGGCCCTCAACAAGATGGACGCCGTCAAGCCGGCCTTCGACCAGAAGCGCTACGACGAGGTCAAGGAAGAGGTCTCCAAGCTGCTTAAGGGAGTGGGCTACAAGCTGGAGAAGGTGCAGTTCGTGCCCCTGTCCGCGTACAAGGGAGACAACGCCACCAAGCCGTCGCCCAATATGGGCTGGTACAAAGGGCCGACCCTCCTGCAGGCGCTGGACGTGCTGGAAGTGCCCGCCCAGGCCACCAACCTTCCGCTTAGGTTGCCAATCCAGGACGTCTATACCATCACTGGCATAGGCACCGTGCCTGTCGGTCGGGTGGAGTGCGGCGTGCTCAAGCCGGACATGAAGGTCATCTTCATGCCGTCCAACAAGGTGGGCGAAGTGAAGAGCATCGAGATGCACCACGAAGCCTTGCCCCAGGCCCTTCCGGGCGACAACGTGGGCTTCAACGTCCGCGGCATCGCCAAGAACGACATCAAGCGCGGCGACGTGGCCGGACCGGTCGATAACCCGCCGATGGTGGCGAAGACATTCGTGGCCCAGATAATGGTCCTGAACCATCCGTCGGTGATCACCGTCGGCTACACCCCGGTGTTCCACTGCCACACGGCGCAGGTGGCGTGCACCTTCATCGAGCTGCAGAAGAAGCTCGACCCGAAAACGGGCGAAGTGAAGGAGGAGAACCCCCAGTTCCTGAAGGCGGGCGATGCGGCCATCGTCAAGATCCAGCCCACCAAGCCTCTGGTCATCGAGAAGTCCAAGGACTTCCCGCAATTGGGCAGGTTCGCCATACGCGACATGGGCGCGACCGTCGCGGCAGGCATGTGCATCGATGTCGAAAAGAGGGAGATGACCTAAACCCCTTTCCTTCCTATTTTGAGGCACCCACATGGCACAACGGGCAAGAATATCACTGAGCGGCACCGACCCGAAGAAGGTCGACAACGTCTGCGGTCAGATCAAGGCGATCTCTCAGAGGACCGGAGTGGCTATCCGAGGACCGATCCCCCTGCCGACCAAGCGGCTGCAGGTCCCGGTGCGCAAGAGCCCAGACGGAGAAGGCTCCGAGACCTGGGACCATTGGGAGATGCGCATTCACAAGCGGCTCATCGATCTGGACGCGGACGAGCGCGCCCTCAGGCAGCTCATGCGCATACAGGTCCCCGATGGCGTGAACATCGAGATCGTGCTGCGCTCCTAAACTCTTAATTTCTTACGACATCAACATCCCTTCTTTTCTTGAAGCGTTCTTCTTGATGAGCGAAACATTCGTACATCTCTGACCATAATGATCCGTTTTCCAGGTTCAGTTGGTTTGTTGGGTCGGTAAGCGGTGCCTTGCGATATGTGCCTCTGAATGGAAGGTCCTTGCTCCTGGTCCGACAGATTGAACTAAGAGCTTTGGCATTAGCTGCCTGGGACCGCCATGAGAAGCGACATGGTCAAGAAGGGCATAGGGAAGGCGCCGAGCAGGAGCTTGCTGCGGGCGGTCGGGATCGATGAAGATGATCTCTCCAAGCCGTTCATAGGCATCGCCAATTCCTGGAACGACATCATCCCCGGGCACATCCACTTGAACAAGTTGGTGGAGGAGGTGAAGAAGGGGATCGAAGAGGAAGGCGGAGTGCCGTTCACCTTCGGCGTGCCGGGCATATGCGACGGCATAGCCATGGGTCATCCAGGAATGAGGTACTCTCTCGCATCGCGGGAGGTCGTCTCCGACTGCGTCGAGCTGATGGTGCAGGCCCACTGCCTGGACGGATGGGTCGGAGTGACCAATTGCGACAAGATTACTCCCGGCATGCTCATGGCCTGCGGGAGACTGGACGTGCCGGCGATCATGCTCACCGGCGGACCGATGAAGGCGGGCAAGGGCTGCGACGGAAAGCTGGACCTGCAGAGCGTGTTCGAGGCTCTGGGGGCATACGCCGCTGGCAAGCTGGAAGAGGAGAAGGTGCACGAAATCGAGCGGCACGCCTGTCCGGGTGAGGGTGCCTGCTCCGGCCTCTTCACCGCGAACTCCATGGCCTGCCTGACGGAGGCGCTTGGTCTGAGCCTGGTCGGATGCGGTACCTCGCTCGCCACCAGTCCCAAGAAAAGGCAGATCGCTCGGAAGACGGGGCGGAGAATCGTGCAGCTGGCGAGGGAGGAGGTGACGCCTCGCCAGATCGTGACCCGGGAATCGTTCGTCAACGCCATCAAAGTGGACATGGCCATCGGAGGCTCCACCAACACCGCATTGCACATTCCGGCCATCGCTTCGGACTTTGGTGTGGAGATCGACCTGACGGTCTTCGATGAGATCTCCAGGCTCGTACCGCATCTTGTCAGCATCCGGCCCAGTGGCTCATACCACATGGAAGATTTTGACCGAGCGGGAGGAGTGCCGGCGATCCTGAACCGCCTGCGGAGTATGCTTTCGGACGAAAGGACGGTCTCAGGAAAGAGCATCGCCCAGATAGCGAAAGGGTCGAAGGTGCAGGACGAGGAGATCATCAGGCCTCTGAAACGCCCATTCCATATTGAAGGGGGCATCGCTGTGCTATTTGGGAACCTGGCACCGGGTGGAGGGGTGGTGAAGCAAGTGGCCGTGGAAGAGAAGATGATGCGCTTCACCGGCACCGCCAAGGTGTTCGATTCTGAGGCTCAGGCGACGGAGGCCATCCGGGAAAGGAAGATCGTTCCGGGGGATGTAGTGGTCATTCGGTACGAAGGACCGATGGGTGCCCCTGGAATGCCAGAGATGCTCTTGCCCACCAGCCTCATCGCTGGCATGGGTCTCTCTGACTCCGTAGCGCTCATCACCGACGGCCGGTTCTCGGGTGCTACCAGAGGGCCGTGCATCGGTCACGTGAGCCCGGAGGCCTTTGCCAAAGGGCCGATAGCGGCGGTGCAGAACGGGGACAAGATACGAATCGATATCCCGGCCAGGAAGCTGGAGCTGCTCGTGACAGAAGATGATATCCGAAGAAGGCTGGAGCGCGTGGTCCTATTGGACAAGAGGCCTACTGGCATGCTGCTGAAATACAGGAAACTGGTAAGCGCCGCCTCGGAAGGCGCGGTCTGTAGGTAAGGCCTCAGTCAGGGAATTCAGGAGTGGACCATCCAATCTAGGGCGATCATGGTGATCAGGAACGTCGCCAGTGCCCCGAAGACAAAGCCCATGCCCAGGCGCTGTACTCCCTTAGTGAAAACATCCCCGACAGCATTCCTAGCACCATGGCCCCCGCGCCCAACGCGGTCCAGGCCCGAGGTTTCATGGCAGAGGCCGCCAGACCGAGGAAGAACAGCAGGGAAGCCAGTTCCAGACCGACGTTGTCGGTCACCTTCAGCGCATCAAAGAGGCTGACCGAGCAGGTTCCCCATATGCTGCTGAACACGTACCATGCATGAACGCCGCTATCAAACCGACGGACACGACCAGCAATCTGGCCTCACGGCTGAAGATGAACATCTCAGGCGTTGAGTTAGACTGAGGCTCTTCGTTTGGATCGTGTTCCAACGGAACCACTCCTCCAAATCGCATTGGCGCCCGCTTTCACATAAGAATTTCGGAGCAGATGGCAGGCGGTTGGCCAGATGGCGGCGGGCTTACCAGTTCCCAGAAACCTATTTAACCGGAGTGGCGTTACAACCTCCCGAAGGGCGGATAGATCAGACTGGAAGATCGCCTGATTTGCAATCAGGAGGTCTCGGGTTCAAATCCCGATCCGTCCACCATTATCCTGGCTTCGCTGAAAAGTTTCCACTTTCGGAAAAACGACGGCCTTGCGGTACCTGGCGTACTTCACCATGGCGTCGCCCACGTCGTCGAAGTTCAGCCCGAGGTAGCGGATCGTCGTCCTCGGGTCCGAGTGCCCATCGACCCAATGCTCTACAACAGGATGCTTGCGCCGATCCAAGCGATAGAGGAGCTCGAGAGGAGAACCGCCAAGAGTTGCGGGATCCTCTATGGTCGCTTCGAAGGTTATTGGAAAGCGACCAGAGGAACTGAGTTTGGGCCGCCCGATCCTCCGGAAAACAATAGAAACTTGGAGGCCTGGGCAGACTTCTGGCAAAGGATGATTCACGAGCTCTCTCCTCGGAGTAGGTCTAGGTAGTTGGTCAGGACCCGATCGCAGTCAACCCTCCACCTTCGCCGGCATCTTAAGCCCCACCTTCTGCGCGAACCAGATCTCCCTCGAATCCTCCGCGTAGAGAAGGATCCAGATCAGCTCCTCCGTGACGTCGCTCAGCTGCGCCTGTCCCTTCTCCACCTTTTCGATCATCCCGAGGATGAGCTTGACCGAGTCCTCCACTCCCTGCCACCAATCAACTGGCATGCCGTCGACCATCTTCAGCTCGATGTGTTCGAGCTCCGTCATCTCGCAGGGCATGATCATTTCTCCCTGCCGGCGCGGACGACCGCCCGCCGCCTCGCGATCGCGCTCTCGTAGCGCCCAAGGAGCTCCTTCGCCCTCTCATCCGTTCCGGCGGCCCTCTTCGCTTCCCCGACGCTCCCGAAGGCCTCGTGGAGCTCCCGGTAGGCCTTGCATACCTCGAGGTGCGCCTCCCTGAAGCCCGGCGCCTTGTATCTCGGATCCTCGGGCATATCAGCCCACCCCCGCCGGCCTCGCCTTCTCCGCTTCGTCCATCGCGGCGATCTCGTCCCTCAGCGCCCTCAGGAGCAGGGATCGGGCGTAGACGGACGGCGGGAGCGCCATCCGCTTGGCCGTGTCCTTGAGCTCCTGGATCTCCTCAGCTTCCAACGCAATACTGAACACCATTTTCTTCGACATACTACGGCTTCCTACCTGTTATTAGATGGTAATAACTGGTAATAACTGTTATTAACATAAGCAGTATTAAACAGTTACTAACAGCTTGATTGATGCATGGTAAGGCCTAAGAAACCTGAGGGTGAAATACGGGAGAAAATTACGATAACATTGCCGAAGGAAACACTCGCCTGGCTCGACAAAATGATTGCTCAGCGCTTGTTCGCGAGTAGATCTCATGGAATTGAGCTCTGCCTTATGGAATTTAGGAAACGGCAGGGGAAATAATAGAATGCCAAGACAGAAATCACGAATAAGGCTAAATGCTGATGAATTGAACCTGGTAACGTATGGAATGCAAGAAACGGTTGATGGATTCGTTTTCTTCGTGGCGAAGAAAGGGCGCAATATTCATCTTCAAATATATTTCAGGGATGGCCGGGTCAATGCCCACATCAAAGACACCAATAGAGGCCAAGACAAAGTCTGGGAGATGGATGTAGACGCAGAAGAAATGGCCAAGAAGGTGACCGAATCCTGTGAAAAGACTATCGGACACTACAACTGGAATGAGACGTATTGTGTTTTGAGCGCTAAATTCTTGGACTTGGTTGGATTTCCATCAAAGTTGAATGACCCCGTCCCTCTGCAGCAGAATCTACTCGACGTTTTCAGGCATGTCGCCAAAATAGGCAAGAGTGACGACTTCTTTAGAAGGATTCGCATCAGAGACGGCTTGAGAATGGGACCTCTTATCGGATTCCAGTTCTCGAAAAGCCAGAATTATGTCGTTCTTCCGTTAGATGAGAAGCGTCGAATGAAGATGAACCTAGATTGGAGGCACAACTTCATGCGACACATGCCAATGCTCGTCGGTGTGAATGAGTATCTAGACTACATCGACAGGGAGAATCTCATCGGTTGGGAGGCTCTGGCCAGCAATCCGCAGTTGGGAGAGAAGATCACTGAGATCTTTGAGAGGCTCCCTGGGATTTCGCAAGAGGGGAAAAGTAAGTGAAGCGGTGCGTGGCATTCAGATAAGGAACTGAAGGAGAAAGAGAATGGTCAAGAAGCGCGTCTTCGCGAGCAGGTCTCACGGGATCGAGGTTGCCCTGCTCGAGTACCGCAAGGCCCACGGCAAGAGCTGAGAGGAATGTCAGGAACTCAACCGACTTCCGTTGGCTCAGAGTTCTCGAAGTCAACGAAGACTAGGAAAAGGAGGAAGGCCACCTGGTACAATTCCGTCTCTCTCGCCGTCCTAATCATGTGGACGGCGTTCTTTGCGGCAATTCGAGTGACTTCACCAGGAGTTGAGCTCGAGGAGTACAGGTGGAAGGTGGGGTTATATCTCCAGATCTCGCTAACAATTCTCGCCCTTCTCGCGGTCTTCATGGGATTTTACAGGCTGAGAAAAATCGAGGAACTCGAGTCAGCCCGAGCGTTCTTTGAGAAGGGAGGTCCTGCTGTTGGGCTTGTTCAAGCCGTCGCCGCCTTTCCTCTCATGCTGCGACTGCTGGCTCAGAAGATAAAGGTGGACACAGACGATGGGGAACTGAAAGAACTCGCGGAGAACATCGAGAGCGTTCAGAAGACGTTCGAAGAGCTGCCCGGTCACGAAACGGCCGAATGGCTCATTCGAAGGCAGTTGCAGGATGAGGCGCTCAAGAATTCGTTACGCTGGTGCCTCACAGTATTCTCTGGCACAGCGGTAATGTCAATTATGATCGTTTCAAGCATGGATAGTCTGACGGAGCTGACCGTGACCGATCCATTCTACCTAGGTCTATTGGGCGCGTTGAATGCCATGTTCCTTTTTGGAGTCATCGACCTGCTATTCTTCCTCCATTCAGCTCTGCGTTCCTTCACGGATCTCGATCCCATACAGAGGGCATTGCATGAGTCGATTGAGTCGGCTGATTTGGAAAAGATGAAGAAGAAGTGGAAAGACGGCAAGGACAAGGAGGTCCCGCAGACGCCAGCTGGGCCATCACCACCGGAAAGCAAGACAGGCTCGTCTCTGGAGGCCGAGAACCCGCCTAAGGATGGGTCATCATAGTCGGATTGTCCCGGTGAATTGGAGATCACCGGAGCTCGCGCCCTCAGCTGCAGGTCCTCGAGGCCCGCGAGCTCGTCCCCATCGCTCCCTCCGCTACAATCTGCCCCCTCTTCGTCGACATCTCCTCCCGATCGGCCGGACGTCAATCGTGTTACCCGCCGACCGGAGCTACCCAAGGATTGGTAGCCAGGGGCCGGTTCCGGAGGGTTCTTGAGCACATAACTCCCGGACTTACGGGCTCGAGAGGATCTGCGAGGTCCTAGGACTGCGCGCTGAGACTAGAGGAGCACGACGATAACCTAGCCGGAAAACCGACAATAATAAGAAGAGACTCGACGTCGTGAGTGCCGAGGTAGATATGATCGCTCAGAGTCACACTGCATTCCTCAGTGCCAGCCTCGCCTACGAGGACCGACCAATCATGGACTTCTTCAGGAGGAGCCTTTTCGAGAACGGCATCAGACCAGTGACGATTGGGATTGACATCCCTGCCAGAAGCGACTATGAGGCGGCCAGCATCGCCCCGCAAGTGGTGCGGGGGTGTGATTGTGTCATCGCCATCCAGACGAGACGCTACCAGACAATCGATGGTAAGTTCAAGTCCTCGGAATGGACGATCGAAGAACCCACGATGGGCATCACACAAGACAAGCCTCTATACGTCTTCCGGGAGAACGGTGTCGTAGTAAAGGGTGCGTCCGCCAGTCGCGCTCGGATGCTCTGCGAGTTCTCAAGGGATGGACTGCAGACTCAGAGGGATGAATTGATGGGCAGGTGCGCTCAGATCGCGGATGAACTGGCATCCATGAAGCGGCAGGGATTGCTGTCTGCGGTCGGGACTCTGGCAATAATCGGCGGAAGTGCCTACGTTCTGTACAAGCTTTTGGGCGGCGATGAAGAGAACGAGGAGTAATAGACGGACGGCCATTGTCTGGCATCAGGTCGCTACTTCGCGTGCGGTCATCTTCTCTCAAATCCCGAGCCTGCGCCTCGCCTCCCTCGGCGTAATGAGGTCAACGTTCATCTTGAGAAGCGAGTAGACCACCTCGACGTCGGCGAGTATGTCATCACGCCTCGAGAGGACCCCTTTCCTGTCCTTGGTGATGAACCAAGATATCGGCCGCCCCCTTCCCCAGGCGAAGTACTGGGCGGTTATCCGGGCGTCAATCTGGTGGATATTCTTAGCGATCATCCTCCCCTCAAGCTCTTTGTCGGTGGCGAGGTCCAGCGGAGGGGTCTTGAGCTTCTTTATGGCCTCCCTTATGCCCTGTTCGAGCCTGAAGCTGAGGAGCCGGATGTAGTCCAGGGTTTCCTTCGGTCCGAGCTTCCTGACCGCTCTCTCCAGGCTCTTCAGGTGCTCGTCGTCGTTGACTGGCGTATTCGCCCGGGGGAAGGAGCCGATCAAGCCCCCTCCCGCCATCCAGGCGAGGAGGTCTTGATACAGCTTCTTCCTGCGCGACTCCACCCTCGCCAGCTCAGACTCAACGAGGCTGCTGGTGTACTTCGGCGCGGGGCAGTCGATGATCGCTGAACAGTCTGGCGCACTCTGGTCGATCTCCGGCCCATAGGCGTCCGCGAGTACAACGCAGGAGTCCAGGAAGAGGTCGAGGTCCAGCAACTCCTACTCTCCCTTGGTGAACTCCACGAAGTGGTCGGTGATCAAGGCGAGCTCCTTCTCGTGCTTGCCTGACCTCCTCACCTTGATTGCGGCGTCGAGCTCCATCGCGGAAGGGAGGAATCCATCCGAAGCGAGCGACGCGGTGAGTGCGCGTAGCGCCTTCTGGGAATCCCTCGTCGACTCCTCGCCCTTGCGCTTCATGGATTGCACGACGGCGTCCTTCCTAGGACCCTTCACGGACTCTGCCGCGAAGTGCGAGGCAAGGATGACCCATCCGGTCGAATCGTAGGACTTGATCAGCTCTCCGAAGTGCCGGACCCAGGCCTCCCTTCGGCCCCCATTAAGCGGCCAGCTCTTGAGACTGATCAGCGTCTTCTCGATTAGGTCGGTGAACTCGATTACCTGCTGCATCTGCTCCCAGGGGTATCCGAGCCTGGCAATAGCAAGATGCAAGTCTGTGATCTTCGACGACGCCGCCTCCGCGGCGCGAATCGGGAGAATCTCGTTGTCAACGTTGTTAACCGTCGACCTGCAGATCTCCATGAGGTCTAGGTTGGGGAGGTACGCGTCTCGCATCCTCTCGGGGGCGTCCTCGATATATAGGCTGCGCCGCAGGTCAGTCGTGTCCGCGGAGAACATGTCATGCCGCTCCTTCACCGCAGCCGAGATCCTCTCGAAGAGCTCGCGATTTGCCTGGGAAAGGCTGAAGATCTTCTTCGGGTCCGGGTACTTGTCTGTCTCGACCGCCCCATAGACCTGGAGGATTCGCTGTGCCTCCAGCCTGCCCGTCTCGATCCACCCGCCGTATCGGTACCAGTAGTGCGTGACCGGCAGCTTCAGTTCCTCGATTATCGAGAATGCCACCTTGGTCCAGATGGTCTTCGATTCCGTGGGCGTCCTCTGTTCCTTGCGGAACTCGTTGACACCCGCCAGTACAATAAGGTCGACGAGGTCCTCCTCGGTCAGCTGTGCGTCCACCTTCACGTCAGCAGCAACCCACTCGCCGAGGGGGAGACAGACTCCGGCAACTTAACCCTTTCGCCCCTAACCATCGTTGCGAAACCCAGC
>JAPKYJ010000006.1 GCA_026394375.1 Methanomassiliicoccales archaeon | reverse complement strand
GGCGGCGATGGCCTCTTTCCGCTTCATGATGGGCACCACTACCACAGGCGTGCCCCGATACTGACCGCTCGTGGCCACCTTCCGGACGATCTGTCCCCGCTTCAGGGCTTCCTCCAGTACCGGTCCTGTGTAGCTAGTGTCCACCACCTCTCCGTCCTCGCAGCGCACCCCGAACTGGTTGCGGGAACGCATGGCCACTGGCATTCGACCGACCAGTTCATGCACCGCCAAGGCCAAGCACTTCAGGTCCTCCGCCTCGGTGTCGGCCGACAGGAGCGAAGTGCCTTCGGTCCAGCAGCGGCGGGAGGTGTTTCCCATGGACAGAGCCGCGCTCACGGCCCCTTTCTCCGCCGCTTCATAGGAGAAGGCTGAGCCGATGATGACCAAGTCCCCGTCCTCCACCTCGAACAGCCGTCTCAGAGGCGAGAGCATTTCCTGGTCCGGATAATCATCATCGCCTGGAAAAACGATCTTCCCGTTGCGGACCACCAGGGTGGTGGCTCCGATCGCTCCGGCGCGCACCGCCTCATCGCGCTGTTCGCAGCCTAGTTTCACGGTGTCGGCCATTCCCTTGACGAGCACGGCGCAGTTGTGCTTGCCCAGCGTCAGACCTTCGATCTCCACCGGCCCAGTGACAACGCCCATGGAAGCAAGGCGCTTGTTGCCCCTCTCAGTCAGCACCGCTCCCCGACGAGTGTTCTCTACCGAACCCTCGCGGATCATCTTATCCAGGATGGTGCGGGTGCTTCCCTCGCCGATCTGAAGGATCTCGGCCAGAGCCTTCCTTCCCACCGGTCCGGCGGAATCGATGACCTGGTACGCCTTCCAGATGTGGTACAGGGAGAACTTCGGAGTCGGACCGCCTGAGAAATAGGAGCTGAACGTCAGTGGCATTGAGGGATGGATATATCATCCATCCATTTAAACGTACCTTAACGGGCTTGATATCATTCACTTGTTCATATACTTTTACCCTGTTAAATCGCTAGCCATTCCACTATTGTTTAGGCATCTGGAGAAAGCTTTATTACGCAACTACCCCTTCGCTCGGAACGTATGCCCGAGGAGTACGAGCCGCTCGTCATCATCAACAATGTGAGCAAGCGATTCAACGGCAATACCGTCCTCAGGGATGTCACCGCCATCATCTATCCCGGGGACGTGCTCGGCCTCATCGGCCGAAGCGGCGCCGGCAAATCCGTTTTCATCAGCATGCTGCGCGGAAGCGCCGACTACAAGCCAGACGCGGGAAACATCATTTACCGGGTCAACCAGTGTCCAGCCTGTCACAACCTCGACCTGCCAGTGAGAGGAAAGGCGTGCACCCGCTGCGGCACGGTCTCGAAGCTTATTGACATAGACTTCTGGGCGCTGCACGAGAACGACCCTCATAGGCTGGCGATCAAGCAACGCATCGCCATCATGTTGCAGCGCACCTTCGCGCTCTTCGGGGACATGACCGTCATCGAGAACATCTTCGAGGCTATGGGTGACCGCTGCGAAGAGAAGGACAAGGTAGATCAGGCCATCGAGCTGCTGAAGACGGTCAACCTTACGCACCGCATCACGCACATCGCGAGAGACCTGTCCGGCGGCGAGAAGCAGAGATGTGTTCTCGCCCGGCAGCTGGCGCGAGACCCGCTCCTGTTCCTGGCGGATGAACCGACGGGGACCTTGGACCCGCAGACGGCGGAGATCGTGCACCGCACCCTGGTGGAGACGGGCAAGAAGTACCATCTAGCCATGGTGGTCTCATCGCACTGGCCCAAAGCCATCAACCGCTTGTCCAACAAGGCCATCTGGCTGGAGGCAGGCGAGATTATGAAGATCGGAGAACCGGTGGACGTGACCAAGGAGTTCATGGTGGGCTTCGCCCCCAAGGACCCGGAGCCGGTGCCGGTCGGCGGACCGATAGTCAAGGTGGAAGATGCGCGCAAGTACTACTACTCCATCGTCCGCGGCGTGGTCAAGGCCGTGGATGGCGTCACATTTGACATCAACGAAAAAGAGATATTCGGTCTGGTCGGCCTGAGCGGGGCGGGCAAGACCACGCTCTCCCGCATGATCGGGGGCATCACCGTTGGAACATCCGGCAAGGTGTTGGTGCGGGTGGGCGATGATTGGGTCGACATGTACGAGATGGGGGAGTTCGGTCGAGGTCGAGCCACGCCCTACATGGGGACACTCCACCAGGAGTACTCCTTGTATCCATTCAACAACATCCTGCAGAACCTGAGCGTCTGCATCGGCATCAAGATGCCCGCGGAGTTCGCTAAGATGAAGGCCATCCAGGTGCTGAGCGGCGTGGGCTTCGAGCAAAAGGACATAGAACGAATCCTGTACTCTTTGCCGGAAGTGCTGAGCGTGGGCGAGAAACAGAGGATCGCCATGGCTCAGGTGCTCATCCGGGAGCCGCGCGTCGTTATCCTGGATGAGCCGACGGGCACCATGGACCCCATCACCAAGATCAACGTGGCCAAGTCCGTTCTCACCGCCCGCAAGGAGCTGGGCGAGACGTTCATCATCGTCTCCCACGACATGGACTTCGTGTTGAACTGCTGCGACCGGGCCGCCATCATGAAGGGCGGGAAGGTCGTGGCCATCGGCGACCCCAAGGAGATCGTGGCCAATATGACCGCGGAGGAACAGGAAGAGATGATGAAGAGCGGGGTCGAAGCGTGAAGGAGAGCATCGGTCGCCGTACGAAGTTCGTGGAATGCCGCGAGTCGAAGGGCCTGGGAGTGGGCGGAGGGATGGCTCAAAGGGCCACCATCTCCGAGAGCGGTCGGGACGTGGTGGCTATCGCCATGGGTCCGGGCAAGAGGCACATCACCAAGCCCGTGTGCGAGATCACCTACGAACTAAGGGAAGAGGGCATCGATACCTCGGTGATAGTGGTTAACGCCGGGTCGGGGGTGCCGCATGATGCGCCTGATGTCTCCACCGGCTCGATCTTCGGCCTGGACGAGATCGAGATCCGGCGCATGGAGCAGTTCAAACTGGCCATCATCCACCTTGGCAACGTGAGGAATCACATCATCTACAAAGCTCGGCTGATATTGCGGAACGTGGACGTCCCGGCCATCGTCGTCTGCCAGGCGCCGGTGGACTTCGAGGACTTCGCCCGCATCGGCGTGAGGACCCGTCTGGTCATGCCCAAAGAGGAGGGCATAGCCACCAAGGGAACCATCGTGGACATCGTCACAGGAGTGATTCGGGGAGTCACTTGTCCGCAGACCAAGCTGGACGAGATCGTCTCCAAGGTGAAGAAGAACCTGCCGGAGCGAACCCCGAGTGCGGAAGAGGGCTTGGCCGCCAGATTGCCGGTCTTTTCTAGCAAGGCGTTGGTGGACTAGGCCTTTTCTAGATCGGTCATCGATCCACGATGTCGAACCCGATGAGATGCGTCCAGTGCTTGGTCTCTCTGTAGCCCAGGCGGAAGCGGATGAAATCGTCCGAGAGGGTGGAGATGCTTCCCGAGACGACGTTGGCCACGCCCGGGAAGTCCTCGAGGTAAGGGAAATCGACTCGCGGCAGCACGAAGAACGGCTCTCCCACGATCTCCACGTCCGGGTAGAGCACGAAATCCTCGCTCAGGAAGCAGACGTTCTCCTTGCCCTTGAGCTCCTCCTGTCTGGTCGCACTCAGCCATTCGCCTACGATCTGTCCCTTCTGATCGGTTATATAGACCAGACCGTTGCTCAGTCCAAGAAGGACAGAGGACGACTCCGCCACGATGATGAACTGCACCTGGCGCTTGAAAACCTCCCAGACGCCGTCGTTCGTGAAGGGCATGAGGCCACCGCAGGCGCCGTTGCTCTCCGCCTCCTTCTCCAGGGAGACGATCTTGTCCTTGAAGTCGCCATCCAGATACTGAAAGGCGATGACCCCTGGAAGGGAGGTCACCTTCTTTCGGACCGCGTCCAGAATGGCGTCCTTCTTCATCGAGAACGTCAAACGCTATCGCACATATAATAGTCCCTCCGGCAGCAGATGGGCGAATCGTTGCTGAGGACGAAACTGGCACCCACCCATTCCGTCGAAACAACAGGAAAAAGGCTTTAAAGCGCATAGGGTATCATCCAGACCGACCAAATGAACATCTTTCTCAACGGCAAGCCAGTGAAGGTGAGCGCCGGGTCTTCACTGCGAGACGTCCTCAAGGACCAGCCTCACGAGAAAGGTTCCTTGGTCGCATTGGCGCGTTCCTCCGACCTCATCAAGAAGGAGACGAGCGATTTCGAGCTCCTCACCTCCCGAGGGCCGATCGGCCTTCGCCTCAATGACTCCAGTTACGCCGCCTTGTTCAAGGAGCTATTCCTGCAGATAGCCAACAAATCCATCCGCTGGCAGACCTCGAAGGTGCTGGCGGTCGGTTCCTTTCCCACGGACATAGAGGTCAGTCGCGATCGTTATCAATACAAGAAGTTCGATTGCTTCCTGGCCACCGGCGGTTTCGACGCCAAAACCACCTATCTCATGGTGGCCAAGAACTCCCACGAAGGCCAATACGGGACATCCGGCGCGGTCATAGGCAAGATCACCACTGGTCGTCATGTGTTAGGGCAGCTCCAAGAAGGCGAGAGGCTCTTGGACATCAAGCCCCTGATCGAAGAACTGGCGGAACGGACGGCCTTCGTCACGGATGATCTCAGCGCTCCGCTCGAGGAAGGCATGGTCGTCGAGTCCTACGTGAGCGTGGCTTTGGAGAGGAGCGCTCCGGTGAGCTGCGAGCACTTCCTGGTCGTTACTGAGCATGGGGTCTTGGTCGTGACGGACAAGACGCGCACCTTCGCAGCCTGCTCCACGGGTATGGATGTGGTCTTGACAAAGGAGATGACCGGCACGAGAGAGTCTGGGACCGTCACGGTCAGGCACGAAGGCGGTGGCGCGGGGCGCGTTTACTTCTACCTGGAACGGAGACAGGTCTCGAACGCTCATAACATCGTGGGCCGGGTGACCCAGGGAGCAGAGCTGATCCGGCTCGCTCCCGCCGGGTCCAGAGTCACCCTCCTTTCCGAACCGAAGCGCATCATGGTCATCGGTCTCTCCCAGCAGGAAGGACAGAAGGCTCTCGAAGGGCGAGGGCTCAGGCAGAGAAGGGCCGGGGACACAGGCGACGACGCGGTCATAGTGGAACAGGAGCCGGAGCTGACCATGGAGGCTCTCCATGAAGCGGAGATCGAGACTCTCGGCGTACGGCCAGAGAGGATCAATCTGATTCGTCTATTTCCAGAGAAGGCGCCTCAGACGCATCGCTACTTCCGCAAGATGACCGGGCTTGGCCACAAGCCCATCGGCACCATGAAGGTGCATTTCACTTACCCAGAGATGCCGCTCATCACTTTCGAGGGGGATGCTCGGGAGGGCGCCTCTCTCATCCCGGAGAATGAGTTCGGGGAAGAGTCCTTGCGCGGAGACATCGGGGTAACGAACATGTCCCGGCCCATCCGAGGCCTCATCGGCATCCGCCTGGACACCTCGGACGAGTTCGGGCCGACGGGTGAGGAGCGCTATGGCACAAACCTCGTCGGCAACATGGTTTCCAGTCTGGAGACGCTGATGAAGGAGATCCAAGAGGGCGACATCATCTACGTCCGAGAGACTGCCGAGCCGCCGCCAGCGAAGAAGAAGAATAAAGCCAACGCCATCAAAGAGTCGACCAATAGGAAAAAAAATATTGATAAGGGGGCTAAGCGTGGCAAAACAGAATGAGACCCGGATGATCGTCATAGCGCCCTCCTCCTCGGTCACTCCAGACCAGATCACCAGGCTCATCCATTCCCTGGGAGGGGAGATCACTGTGAAGGAGACTTGTTATGGAGCTATGGTGGAAGGGAGCAAGCAGGCGGTGGCGGAGGCTGTGAATGCCGTACGCAAGCTGGACCCGGACCGCATCTTCACCAAGGTCCGGGGATTCCCCATGGGCGATGCCCGACGCTGTCGCGCGCATCATGGCTCCCGACCCGGATTCACCCAGCTGGAGAAGGAATGGGAATGCCTTTCGTTGATCGAGAAGGGCGTCGCCTCGGCCAGAAAGGGCGAGGTAGTGTGCGAGACGCCCCGTAAGCAGAAGTTGCCTGTGAACAAGCTCAAGAAGATAGTGGAGGAGTCAAAGTGAAGGTCTTCATCGTGCCGCCCAACAGCCTGATCCTGTTCGACCTGGTGGAAAGATATGGCCACGAACCGCTCAGCCTCATGGGCGCGATCGGCGATAAGGTCGCCAACCCGGAGATCGAATCGCCCCCCTTGAACGTCACGCCCGAGGACGTCAAGAAGGGGCTGAAATATGCCGGCATCGAAGTGCCCTCTGGAATTCGAGGCAGATTGGCGGTCTGGGGGCCGCTCATCGACCAGGCGGAGGCGGCCATCATCATGGAGGAGGCTCCATTCGAATTCGGCTGCGTGGGCTGCCACCGCACGGACGAGATGGTCCGCTTCCTGGTCAAGAAGCGCAAGATCCCCGTGCTGATGGTCCAATACCCCACCAACGAAGGCGAGGCTAAGGTCATGGTCAACAAGATCAAGCAATTCCTGGAGGCTCTGAAATGATCAAGATCGCCCAGCTCTCCTGCGGCACGGAGTATAGCGGGGTGCAACCGGAGATCGAGCGCGCCGCCTCCACGGTGGGAGCGAAGATGGTGTTCCCCGACGTGGACGTCAAGGACATCGACCGGGCGGTGCAGGAGTTCGGGTTCACGCCCACCAGCGCGCAGCTCAAGCTCATGATCGCGCGGGCGTTGGCCGTCACCGAGGGACGCTACGATGCCGATGCCGTTTTCATCGCCTCCTGCTTCCGCTGCGCCGAAGCAGCGCTGGTGAGGAATGAACTGAGGCGCTTCGTGCAAGAGCGCTCCCGGATGCCTGTCGTCACATACTCATTCACGGAGCGCACCAAATCCGGGCAGCTGCTCACCCGCATGGAGGCGCTGGTGACCATCGTGGAGAGGAAGGAGCTACTGGCCCGGGAAAGGCAGGTCGGTCTGACCGCCGGCATCGACTCCGGCTCGTCCACCACCAAGGCCATGATCCTGCGGGACAACCAGATCATCGGCAAATTCTGGCATCCCACCGGGGAGGTGATCCTCTCCGCCGAGGTGGCATTGGAGAAGGCCCTGACGGAGGCGGGGGTGAAGCGCAACGAGCTGGAGGCTATCGGTGTCACAGGCTACGGCCGATACATCATCGGGAAGAAGATGAACTGCCAGCTGGTGCAGGAGGAACTAACCGTCAACTCCAAGGGCGCGGTCTGGCTCGCTGACAGGCAGAAAGGCGAAGCGACCATCATCGACATCGGAGGAATGGACAACAAAGCCATCACCGTGCGCGACGGCATCCCGGACAACTTCACCATGGGAGGAATATGCGCCGGAGCTTCAGGCCGTTTCTTGGAGCTCACCGCCAAGCGCCTTCAGGTGGAGATCACCGAGCTGGGGAAGTTGGCCGATCAAGGGGACTGGAGGAAGGTGCAGATGAACTCCTATTGCTCCATCTTCGGCATCCAGGACCTGGTGACCTCTTTGGCCGCCGGTCATACCACGGCGGACGTGGCGGCCGCGGCCTGCCACAGCGTGGCCGAGCAGATCTACGAACAGCAGCTGCAGGAGATCGATGTTCGCCAACCGGTGATCCAAGTGGGAGGTACCTCCCTCATAAGCGGCATGGTCACCGCCATCGGCTCGGTGATCGGCCAGAAGCCCATCGTGCCTCCGAACGCCCAGTACATCGGTTCGGCAGGCGCGGCCCTATTGGCCTCAGGATTCATCGAGGGGCACAGATGAACATCAGGGTGGAAGGGACGGAGGAGTTCGGGAACGAGGTCTACGCCGAGCTGTTCGAGCGCATCCTCGTCGATCTGGGCCTGACCAATCGCGTGGAGGTAGCTCGTTTGGTAGTGAAGCCCGAGGTGCCTTTGTTCCTGGTCTCCATCCGCACCCGCCGAGCCAGGACCGCGGTCAAGATTTCCGACATCAGCACGGTCGAGCAGAGGCAGAGGGACACCTACATGATGATCGGGGACGAGAGCTACGCTCCGGCGCTACTCGCTCTCTTATGGAAGCGCTTCGGCCGGGAGCGCATCGAGCAGATCACCCGTCTGGAGGTGCTGGTGCACGGCATCAAGCAGGAGGAGCTGGAGGACCTGGAGCTGGACCCGGGGCAGGAGCTCAAGAAGGAGGTGCTGGACGCGGTCTGGCGCCTGCTGCCGGAGGGCTTCAAGGTGCGCCACAACATCCTTTCCGAGAGCGTAATGACGGTGGCGGCGACGGAGCACGTAATGCAGCCAGAGTACATATCCTTGGCCGAGAAGGTGCACCGAGAGATGGAGACCGCGCCCGAGGAGCAGGAGGAGGTGGTGGAGGATGTATGAAGTGCTGATGTTCGATGGCGGTGTATATCGCATCAGCGAGCTGTACGAGCTCATCGAGGACCTGGGCGGCTTCGTCATCCAGAAGACCCAGAGCCAGGTCATGATTACGGTCACCATGGCCATTCCCGAGGAGGACCGGCCCACCATCGAGCTCAAGTCCAGAGAGCTGGGGGCGAAGCTGGTGGAGGTGCCTTTGGCCGGAACGGAGATTGCGGTGGTCGCTCCCACCCTGGGAAGGCATCACATGCCCCATCCGGTGTGCGACATCGCCGAGCACCTCCGCCGCTTCGGAGCGATCACGGTGGTAATGGGTTTGGCCAGAGGAAAAGGCCGGGGGACGGCGCAGGTCACGGCGGATGAGAAGGCGTTCATCGAGGAGTACGATGCGGCCGTCTTCGTTCTAGGCAATTTCGCGGACTGCATCGTGAAGGAGAAGATCCGCCTCTTCCAGGACATCGAGATACCGGTGGCGGTGGCCTGCGGCCCTGAGATATCGTCCCTGCCGAACTGCGAGGCGTTGGTGTGCGGGATAGGCAGGAAAGTGGAGCGCATGCGCCGGGGGGAGGAGATCGCCAAGCTGGAGGAGACGGCCACGGCGGTGCAGGGCATCATCGCCGTCCGCAAGCAGGAAGTGGACGAGGACCCGCTATTCGTGCATCCGGCCGAGATCAAGCAGCGCCTGGAAGAGCTGGAGCCGGTCAAGCAGAGCTTGAGGCCGGCCCCGATCGTGCTGCATCTGGACGGCCTGAGGGTCAAGGTGCCCTACGAGCAGAATCGGGAGATGCTGGAGGGCGTGGACATCTACGGACGCAAGCTCAAAGATATAACGCGCATCTCACCCTCCAGGCTGGGCGGCAGCACCATGATCCGCATTCTCACCAAGGCCCAGGTCGCTTCGAACGACACCTTGGCCGTACAATGAAGAATCCAGGTCCATGAAAAGGTTTTAAGCCGACGCAGCGGGATGTTGTCGCCGGTGACGATCATGCGAGTACTAGGCATATCTGGAAGTCCCAGGGCCGATGGCAACACGGACATCCTGGTCAGCGAAGCTCTCGAAGGAGCGAAGCAAGCGGGGGCGGAGATCGAGTTCATAGGGCTGGCGGGCAAGGACATCAAGGGCTGCAACGCCTGCCCGGAGTGCGGCAAGGGCGGCCTGTGCACCATCGACGATGACATGCAAGGCCTATATCCCAAGCTGGCAGCGGCGGACGGCATCATCATCGGTTCGCCCATCTACTTCGGCATGATCACCGCCCAGACCAAGGCGCTGATCGACCGCACCTACTTCCTGACCAAGACCGGCCGGAAGCTGGAGAACAAGGTGGGCGGGGTCATCACCGTGGGCGGCAGGGCGGGGCACGAGTTCTCCGCCGCCTACCTGCTGGACTTCATGACCCTCCAGGGCATCATCCTGCCCCCAAGGGCGTTCGCCCAGAGCTACTCCCGGGACAAAGGCGCGGCCGCCAAGGAGGAGAAGGCGATGAAGGATGCGCGGGCCTTGGGCGAGAGGGTGGTGCAGATGATCTCCAGATTGAGCGGCGAAAGGAGAACCTAGATCAACGCACGAAGGGGAGAGGACTTGAGGTCTAAGGGACGCAGATCGAGCAAGGAATTGCCGACCCATCCCACCCAGGAGGTGCCATTGGCGCTGCGCCAAGAGCTGGAACGCACCGGGGGCCTGGAGAAGGTGAAGAACTCCCTGCCTTCGGAGGACGATATGGACGTTTGGAGCCACCGGATGCAGGCCCTGGGCGATCCGCTCCGGCTAAAGGTGATGCACATATTGGAGAACAAGCCGCTTTGCGTATGCCTGATCAAGGAGCTCTGCCAGGCACCGGACTCCAAGCTCTCCTACCATCTGAGCGTGCTCAAGGACGCCAGCCTGATAGAGGGAGAGCAGGACGGCAACTGGATCATCTACCGGGCGACGCCCGTGGCCAAGCGTCTCCTGAAGGTGATGGACAAGGACGAGGGCGGCAGGTGAGATGAGCCGTTCCGTGGGCGCCTATGTGCTGCTGGTCCACCTGAGGCGAGGCCAGAGCATCAGGGTAGGGTCGTTGGGCGAACACCATTTTCCCCGAGGCACCTACGCCTATGTGGGCTCGGCGATGGGTGGGCTGGAGGGGCGGCTGAGGCGGCATCTCTCACCCCGAAAGAAGGTCCACTGGCACATCGATCACCTCGCTTCCAAAGGAGATATCGTCGGTGCGTTCGTGGTCCCTTCAATCAGAAAGGAGGAGTGCCTGCTGAACGAGCAGATCTCGAGATTGCCAGGGTCCCGGGCCGTCGTCGAAGGATTCGGAAGCTCAGACTGCGATTGCCAATCGCATCTGCATCTGGTCGCCAGCGAGACCAAGAAGGAGATACGACGACTATATGGGAGAATGCAGACAGCCGACGAGATACGCGGACACCCGGACGGTCGCTAAGATTATCAATTCCCCCCACACATATGCTCCTCAGGAGAGCCTAGCGAAGGTGACGCATGTTCGGTTCCAGTGTGGAGAGGCTTGAGCACAAGATCAAAGAGCTGAACGCGGTCAAGGGGGAGTACCGGTCGGACATCGACCAGGCGGAGCACAAATTCAAGCGGGGAGAGATCGACAAGGCGCAGCTGGAAAGGATCAGGGCCAGGAACGAGGAGCACATCGAGCGCATCAACGAGAAGATCCGCACTACCAGGGAGAAGCAGCAGGTGATGCGGAAGTGAGCCTAGATATCGGACCTCATCCCTGAGCTCATTCTCCTTTTCCAGAGATGTATCGGCAGTAGTCGAAGGAGATCGGTCCCGATTTCGTCCTCTCGCAGGGGAACGCCTCGCATTCGAAGCATAACCTAACCTTCTTCTCATAGGCGCAGGTGGCGATGGCGCAGAACTTATTCTCCTTAGGCACGCAGCCTTCCTTGCCGCTGGGGCAAGCGTTCGTCATCATACGGGGGCACCTTTCGCAGGCGATGCCGCAGACTCCGATCTTCAAATCCATCAATCCTTCCTGCCGACCTGGCAACGGTCACTTCTGTAACATGAGTATATTTGGTACGTATGAATCCTTCTTGTGAGCGGTCACTTCGATCGGGATGTCAAGGACTTGTCTTCTCGATGATATGGGCGCCTTGCATTCCGTTGGTACGATACGAAGGGCGCTAATCACACCGAATTGCGAGCGATCTTCCTGCGAAAGATGGTGCGGGCAGCCTTATAAGATGGGTCGCCAGAAAACCCACGAACTTCAATCGTGGGATGAATGGCGATAAAGTGCAAACATCAGACGACCATGCATAGTACCAGGAAGTCTCCAGACACCTCGCAAGGGGTAAGGCACTCTCCACCTGGGAGAGAAAGACGGTTGAAGCTCTGGGCTAGAACTTCATCGCTCCATCGGGCACGAGACTGGCAACGGTCTGCGGGAAAGGCATTGGAACGCTCCCGATGGAGTAGGCCGCCGTGGCAGATGCCACCCTGCTTTGCAAGCAGGAGTCAGCCGACCGAATGTAGCGTGCCGTGACACCTTGGATAAGGCCGAGCACAG
>JAPKYJ010000005.1 GCA_026394375.1 Methanomassiliicoccales archaeon | reverse complement strand
CGTGTATCGCCTGGACGTACCGAAGGTCGTGCTATTGCTCTTTGGTTCAGGCAAGCTGGTCTGCACTGGTGCGCGAAAGCCGCAGGATGTCGAGGACGCGGTTGACAAGATCACCATAGAATTGCGCGCGGCCGGTCAGTTACGTTGATCCGAAACGAAGACAGCACAAGGCGAATACATCTCCGAATCGAAAGAAGAACATCATCAGTGGCTCTGACGCTAAATACTCATTCCATCGGATATGATGGTTAGCCAGTCGTTTCATTCTTATTACTCATAGGAAGGATTACTGGGGTTTAGCGTCAAAGCCAGAAATATTGAAAATGGAAGGGGTTTGAGATATTGCCTGCTTCGGAAGCTTTACCCCTTAGCGAGCTTTTGGGCGATCTGGACCGCCTCGATGGCGTCATATCCCCAGCCGTCCGCACCGATCTGGGCCGCGAACTCCTTGGAGGTGGCACCGCCGCCGATCATGGTCTTGATACCGGGCTTCATGTTGGCCTCTTTCAGCATCTTCTCGATCTCCTTCATGCCCGCCAATGTGGGGGTCATGAGGGTGGAGGTCGCGATGATGTTGGCGCCCTCGGTCTTGGCCTTCTCCACGATGTTCTTGATCGGCACATCGCGGCCCAGGTCGAACATGGTCATGCCAGCGCCGGTGAGCATCGCCTTCACGATGTTCTTGCCGATGTCGTGGACATCTCCCTCAACCACGCAGGTGACGACCTTCGCATGAGCGGAGCCGCCGGGCTTCAGCTTCGGCAGCGCAACGTCCAGCGCGGCGTACATCGTCTGCGCGGAGAGCAGAACCTGGGGCAGATAGTACTCCTTCTTCTCGTACTTCTGTCCGACCACTTCCATGCCCTTGCTCAGGCCATTGAAGATGATCTCCTCTGCGGTCACTCCGTTCGCCAATGCCTGCTCCGCGAGCGGCTTGGCCTCTTTTATCTTTCCCTTCACAACAACCTCTGCAAGCTGCGCAAGATAGTCTACCAAACTCCACTCCCTCCTTGGGAATTGTCAACGGATTACTGTAGTTTATATTAAAGCCTTGTATGGATGGATATAACATCCAGATACACCGCAAGTACAGTTCAATGACCATAACGATTGATTACTGAATAGCTCCGGACGACATTACGTTATGATGCCTTAACGCTCTCAAGGCTCAAAGCACGATGGGCACCGCCGCGCCGCAATCGGGACAACCTCCTTTCTTCAACAGCACCTGCACATCTGAGTAGGTGGGACAGAAACGGCTGACCTTCTCCTTGAGCACGTAAGTGCTTTCGACAGGCTCCTTGCTAGACCGCTTCACCAACATCGCCCCGCATTTCGGGCACATGGTGTTCTGATGAGGATCTCCGATCACTCCAGCGAAATAGACGTACTGGACCCCCTCCTCTTTTGCTACCTCATAGGCTTGCAGAAGCCGGTCCATGCTCTCCGGGGGCACCTGCATCATCTTGTACGCCGGCTGGAATCGGAAAAGGTGAATGGGGACGTCCTCGCCCAGCTCGCGCACGACGAAGGATGCGAACCTACGCACATCCTGCGCCGAGTCGTTCTTCCTCGGAATGAGAAGATAGGTCAATTCCAGATGAACCCCGGCCATGCGGGCGGCGATGCAGCTCTCCAGCACCGGTCCAAGGTGGCCGCCGCAGTTCTGTTTGTAGAAGGCGTCGCTCATGCCCTTGACGTCGATGTTCGCCACCTCCACCATATCGAACAGATCGTCCGCCGCCCAAGGTTCGATGTAGCCGTTGGTGTTGAGGAGGGTGAACAGCCCCTTGTCGCGCGCTCTGGCAGCGGTGTCCATGATGAACTCCATCCACACCGTCGGCTCGTTGAACGTGAACGCTATCCCCTTGGCCCCTTTCTCCAGGGCATCTTGCACCGCCTGCTCCGGAGACGTCAGCACATAGGGCGCTTGGTCCACCCTCAACCGGGCCAGGGCGGAGTTCTGGCAATTGCCGCAGTCCAGGTTGCAGCCGAAGGTGCCCAAGGAGAGCAGCTTGGCGCCTGGCTTGAAGTGGAAGATGGGTTTCTTCTCGATGGGATCGAAAGCGGAGACGCACACCTTCCCGTAGTTCAGGGCGACCATCTTCCCGCCGTGGTTGGCGCGCGTCCCGCAATATCCTTCGTCGGAGAGCGGGATCTGGCAACGCCTAGGGCAGAGATCGCAGGAAAGTAGTTCGCCCTCCGGATGCCAGTAAGAGGCTTTCGCCTCCTCCGTCCCCTGAGGGAGGATGTTCAATAATCGTCCTCCTCGAACTGGGAGGCACCGCACACCGGGCACTTGCCCTGGTTCTTCTTCAAAACACATCCGCACACTATGCACTCAGGCAAGTATGATCGCCTTGACCATACTAGGGAGGTGCCCGAATTTAAAGTCTCGTCAGGATTTCTTTCCCTGTCAGGCGTAACGCTGGAAACGAGGTAGCTTCAGCAGGGAGCCTAGGTTGAGCAGCCCGATGTCGCTGCAGGCGATCGCTCGCGCCTCCGACATATCGCTGCGCTGTAGCACGGGCGAGAACGTGCTCTCGCTGGTGATGCCCGTGAAATCCGTTCCTGGAGCGAGGGGACTGAAGGCCGGGAGGACGAGCACCTTCTGCCGGGGCAGATGCACGAAGCAACGCATCTTCACGCACCCGCCCACCTCGTCGTACAGCCTGATCGAAGGATGCTCGTGCCCGATGACCAGAGGACGCTCAGGGCGGTCCTCATGGCCGTGGGCGAAGGTCCATCCAGCTAACGAATACTCCTCCACCAGGTCCACGCCCAGCTTGGAGGCGATGGTGGCCAGGTAGTTGTCATGGTTGCCCTTGACCACAATCACCTCGCCTTGCTCCATGAGAACCCCGAGCAGTCGCCGCACCTCGCTCCATTCCTGCGCGAGGTTGCGAGAGAACTCGTGCTTCAGGTCGCCCAGGATGACGAAGCGCTGGGGCTTGTGCCGTTCGACGATACGCTCCAGGTTTTCTTCTATCCTTTCATTCTGGATGCGGGGCAGATGCAGTCCGGTGTCCTCCAGGACCGACTCGTAGCCGAGATGCAGGTCCGATATGACGGCGGTGCGTTCGCTGGGTATGATGAGGCAGAGATCATTGCTGATCAGCAGTCCGGGGACGATCTCTAGTTCGTTCATCTTCAGCTCAGGCTACGAAGAGCGATTCCGCGGAGCTCATATTTCACCTTTGCCAAGAGCATCGTTCACTTTCATCTCACCCTCCGAAAACACTTTCTCCCTGTTCCCTCACTCACCTGGCGTGATCCGGCGTACGTTCCTCATCTTGCCCACCATAGGCGAGGCCACCGAACGAAAGCTGTGGCGCGAGGGCCTCCTGGATTGGGACTGCTTTCTCCGTTCGAAGAGCGTATCCGGCATCTCCTCCAGAAGGAAGGAACGCCTGGATGTAGGGCTGCACCAGGCATCCGTCTTCCTGGAACGGGGTGAGGTAGCCTACTTCACCCGACTGCTCCCTTCGCGAGAGCACTGGAGGTTCCTGGAGGAGGCGGGAGAGGACGTGGCGTACCTGGACATCGAGACCGATGGCCTGGGCCCGAGAGCGGTGGTCACGATGGTGGGCGTGCATCGACCTTCCGGCTCGGTCACCTTGGTGAGGGACATCGATCTGAGCGAGGAGAGCCTGTCAGCCTCCCTTCGAGGATGCAAGATGTTGGTCACTTTCAACGGGGCGTCGTTCGACCTGCCGATGATCGAAAGGGAGTTCCCTTTCTCGATGCCGAGGGTGCCGCACTTCGACCTGCGCCACGGCTGCGCGAGGATCGGGCTCACTGGCGGGCTGAAGAGCGTGGAGAGGCAGATCGGCATCTTCCGTGCTCGTGAGCTGGAGTATATGACCGGAGAAGAGGCGGTGTACCTCTGGCACCTGTGGAAGCGCAAAGGCAACGAGAACGCGCTCAAGCTGCTCAAGCGCTACAACCTGGAGGATACGAAGAACCTGGTGCCGATCGCCGGCATGGTCTACCGGCAGCTGAGGGAGCGCACTCTGGACGCGGGGGCGATGGTATGAGCCCGGACCATGAGCACCCTGACCTAGCTGGCTTCCAGTCGGCCGCCAAGCGCGCCGCCGACGGCCTCCTGACGGCCAGGAGCTGCACGGTCATAGCCCACATCGATGCCGACGGGGTATCGGCCGCCTCCATCGCTTCCAGCGCGCTCGCCAACGCCGGTATCGAGCACCGGGTGCGTTTCGTCAAGAAGCTGGACGAGGATGAGCTGAAGCGGGTCAACGCCGAACCTTCCGAGGCTGTCTGGCTGGTGGACCTCGGTTCGTCTTTCTTCTCCCGGTTCGAGCACGAGATCGTCTGCGTCTCCGACCATCACATACCCGAGGTCGCCAAAGTGGAACGGAGAAAGGGACAGAACGTCCTCTTCTCCTTCGAGGGAGAGGAGCTGCACCTCAACCCTCACCTCTACGGCATAGACGGAGCGGTGGAACTCAGTGGCGCGGGCACCACTTACATGATAGCTAAGAACATGCACTTGCGGAACCAAGACCTAGTGCCGCTGGCGATCGTGGGGGCGGTGGGCGATCTTCAGGACTCGGCCACCTGCAGGTTGCGAGGGCTGAACCGCTCCCTGCTGGCGGACGGGGAGGAGAACGGCTCCTTGCGGACGGAGAAGGACCTGCGCATATTCGGCCGGGAGACCAGGCCGGTGGCCCGCATGCTGCAGTTCTCCACCGACCCGATGTTGCCGGGTCTCACGAACAACGAAGGCGCTTGTATCGCTTTCTTGATCGACCTGGGCATCGACCTCAAAGAGGAAGAACGATGGCGATCCTGGGTGATGCTGAGCGCTGCGGAAAGGAGAAGGGTCGCCTCCGCCCTGTGCGACCTTCTATTAGACAGAGGCTACGGCGCCAGGGCGGTGCACCGTCTCATCGGTGAGGTCTACATCTTGAACAAGGAGAGGCAAGGCAGCGAGCTGCACGATGCCAAGGAATTCTCCACCCTGCTCAACTCCTGCGGCCGCTATGGCAAGGCGGACGTCGGGCTGAGCATCTGCTGTGGGGATAGGGGCGAGGCCCTGGCGGAAGGCATCAGGCTGCAACAGAACCACCGGGGCAACCTGGCGGAGGCGATCGCGCTGGTCAAGGACCTGGGGGTTCAGCGCCGGCGGTATGTGCAATGGTTCCACGGCCATGATGAGATCCTGGATAGCATAGTCGGCATCGTAGCGGGAATGGTGCTGAGCTCGGGTGAGGTGCAGACGGACGTTCCGATGATAGCGTTCGCCTATGCGGAGGAGCAGAAGGTCAAGGTATCGGCGCGGGGGACCAGGGACCAGGTCAACAAAGGATTGGACCTGGCCGCGGCCGTCAAGCAAGCCTCGGAGAAGGTTGGAGGCACGGGCGGCGGACACAACATCGCCGCTGGCGCGACCATCGGTATGGGAAAGGAAATGGAGTTCCTGGACGCCATCGAGGATATCATCCGCGTCCAGATGGGCGGACCTACTTCATCACCATGAGCAGCACCGCTTTCTCGGTGTGCAGGCGGTTCTCTGCCTGATCGAAGACCACGGACCGAGGACCGTCCATGACCTCGGCCGCTATCTCCAGGCCGCGATGGGCGGGCAGGCAGTGCATGACGATGCAATCCTTCTTCGCTTTCTTCAGCAGTCCGGCGTTGATCTGGTAGGGTTTGAAGATGCGTCCCCTTTCCTTCGTCTCCTCTTCCTGCCCCATGGACACCCAGACATCGGTGTAGAGCACGTCCGCCCCCTTCGCCGCTTCTGCCGGGTTCGCCATGATCTCAAAGGAGCTGCCGTTCTTCTTGGCCAGCCCGGTCGCCTTCTTCATCAGCGCGTCGCTCGGCTCATAGCCCTTCGGGCAGGCGGCGGCGAAGTCCATTCCCACAATGGCCGCCCCGACCATGAGCGAGTTGCAGACGTTGTTGCCATCGCCCACGTAGACCAGCTTCTTGCCCTCGAACTTTCCCTTGTGCTCCTTGATGGTCATGAGGTCCGCCAAGGCCTGGCAGGGATGCTCTATGTCGTCCAAAGCGTTTATCACCGGGACGGTGGCGTTGACGGCCAACTCCTGCATCACCTCGTGGCTGAAGGCCCGGTACATGATGGCGTCCACGTAGCGGCTGAGCACCTTGGCGGTGTCGGCGGCCGTTTCCCCCCGGCCCATCTGCAGGTCCTTCGGGCTCAGGTAGAGGGCATGTCCGCCGAGCTGCGCCATGCCCACTTCGAACGAGACCCGAGTGCGAGTGCTCGACTTCTCGAATATCATGGCCAGGCTCTTGCCCCTTAGCGGCTCCCGGTTCCTGAGGGCGCCGCCCTTGAGGCGCATGGAGGATTCCAAGAGGTCGTTCAGGTCGTCCTTGACGTCCAGGATGGAGATGAGATCGATCTTCATAGGCATCGCTTGAACGATAGCGCCTTTTTAGCCTATATGTATGAGGTCGGACATCCTCGCGGACTCCGAGAACGAAAGCGTACAGATCCTCGCGGGATGAAGAGTTCAGAGCATGAGCGAAAGAGGACCATCATCAACGTTGACATGAGCGGTTTGATGGAGGTCGCCCTGGAAGGCTGGAAGCTGGTGTGGGATATCTACAGAAGGGAAGGGCACAAGTTCGCCACTTCGCCGGCAAGCTAGTGCCGGCCTCAAGAAACATTTATTATATGCCATGTCTTCCCACGACACCTCAATGGCCGGGATGGGGTAGCCTGGTTATCCTGTGGGACTGTGGATCCCTAGACCCGAGTTCAAATCTCGGTCCCGGCCCCTTCCTTTGGCACTAGGACCTCGAACTCGCGCTCCAGCATGGACCTCCTCTTCTCGTCCAGCGCGTTCGGGTCCACGGGGATGATGAGCAACGCCCCGTTCATGATCACTTCGTCGCGCAAGCTCTGCATCATGCGCACGACCTTCTCCGGCGGGTTCTCGGTGAGGAGGTATTCGATACCGTCAAGCATCACCGTTCCCCCATGATTCCCGCGCAGGAACTCGGTGATGTTGTGCTGCAGGATGCTCAGGTTCGCCGGGTCCAGACGGTCTGGTCCAGCCTGCGTGGCCAGCCAAAGGATGGGGATGCCTTCCACCTTGTATCGCTCCTTCACCACTGGAGGATGCGTTCGGGTGATCAACATAGTGGGGCCGCCCTCTTTCCTCTTCTCGTTGAAGAACATGTAGGCGGCGGACGGCTGCCTCGCCTCGATCAACAGAGCAGATGATTCAATGGACTCTCCCATTCTGGCATTCTCGGCCGCTCGCTCGGAACGGTTGGACGGGCCGAAGGGCTGGTAGCGCAGGACCGCGTAGAGGAAGATGACCGCGAAGGCGATGAAACCAGGCGATAGGATCAAGGGCAGACCCAGCCCAGCCAGGTTACTCCCGACCAATGCGACTGTATAGAGCACCGGCGAAACCACCGCCAAGGTCATCCAAGTGCACTGCCGCCTCACCCGCTTCTCGCCCGTCGACAGACAGATGGTGGTGAGCATGTAGATCGTAATGGCGATGTACGCCAGGGCGACTAGTGCCGCTTGTGCCAACCCGCCGTCCAGGGTCGCCCCCCAGCCGTAGTCGTACTTCGCCACCTTCGTGATCGTGGCCACGGAAGCGTAACCAGCCAGGAAGGCTATCACGACGAACTCGCGCTTGCTGCGAGAGAACCATTCGCTGTACTTCTCATAGGGCAGGAAGGTGGAGAGATAGAGCACGGCCGCGAAGAGCATCACAACCGCGAATATCAGGGCCTTGCCGAGAATCAGGGCGCTTCCCTCGTCGGGTGCATTCCTGAAAAGGAAATCGAGAATCCCGATCATGGCGGCGATTCCGGTCACGAATAGGAACATCTGCGTGGCCACGGTGTGAGGATTGCGGAAGTAGGCGTAGATCCCCATGAGCAGGACCACGATGCCACATATCGGCGACAGGACCGTGGCCAGAATGTTCCAGTCGGTCATCTCTGTAGACAATCAAGGCCCTCTGGGCTTAATATGCTTTATTGGCTCTAGGCGGGCGGCTGAGAATTGTTCGCGCTGGTCTGAAAGTTTATTAATCGAGGGCGGCATGGCGTTCCGGTCAAGATCATGAGTTGGAACGGTCCATTGAACAAGATTGACGATTACCGGTGGGAGATCCCGTCCTCATACAAGAAGTGCATGCGGACCAGCGCGGTCATCTATGCCGATGAGAGGATGATCCAGCACATCCGAGATGACAATGCTCCGGAGCAGGCGGCCAACGTGGCCTGCCTGCCAGGCATAGTCGGCCGTTCGCTGGCCATGCCCGATATCCACTGGGGATATGGCTTTCCCATCGGCGGGGTGGCGGCCATGGACCTTGAGTCCGGCGTCATCTCTCCCGGGGGCATAGGCTTCGACATCAATTGCGGTGTCCGCCTGATACGCACCGACCTCACCGCCGAGGACGTCAGACCAGGCATCAAGGGCCTCATCGACATCCTATTCCGCAACGTGCCTTCCGGCGTCGGTTCGGAGGGAGTGACGGACGTGGCCGCGTCCCAGATCGACTCCATCCTTCTTCAGGGGGCGGAGTGGGCGGTGGAGAAGGGCTACGGCTGGAAGGAGGACCTCGAATCTACCGAGGAGGGAGGAAGGATGAAGACCGCCGACCCTTCCAAGGTGAGCCGCAAGGCCAAGGAACGAGGCATTCCGCAGGTCGGCTCCCTCGGCTCGGGCAACCACTTCCTGGAGGTGGACGAGGTGGAGGAGATCTTCGATGCTGAGGCGGCCAAGGCCTTCGGCATCGACCGGAAAGGACAGATCACGGTCACGATACACTGCGGCTCGCGCGGCTGCGGGCACCAGATCGCCACCGACTACCTGCAGGTGATGGAACGCTACGTCCGAGATCACAACATAGAGCTCCCGGACCGGCAGCTGGCCTGCGCCGCCATCTCTTCTAAGGAGGGACAGGATTACTTCGCCGCCATGGGCTGCGGCGCCAATTTCGCCTGGGCCAACCGGCAGATGATCCTGCATTGGGTGCGCCAGAGCTTCGAAGAGCATTTCAAGCGTTCCGCGGAGGACCTGGGCATGCACCAGGTGTACGACGTAGCGCACAACATCGCCAAGGTGGAGGAGTACGATGTGGAGGGGAAGAGGCGCAAGGTCATGGTGCATCGGAAAGGGGCGACGCGCTCTTTCCCCCGGGACCATCCGGACGTGCCGGCGAAGTACCGGCATGTGGGGCAGCCGGTGATCATCCCTGGAGACATGGGGGCGGGCTCATACGTGCTCATCGGCACGGACCAGGTGATGAAGGAGGCTTTCGGTTCGACCTGTCACGGAGCGGGAAGGATCATGTCCCGCGCCTCCGCCACCCGCAAGTACACCGTGAACCAGGTCAGACAGGAGCTGGAGAGCCACGGGGTGCATTTGAAAGCTTCCACCAAGGACGGCATCTTGGAGGAGGCACCCGGCGCCTACAAGAACATCGATGAAGTGATCGCGGTGGTGAAGGGAGCGGGTCTGTCCAAGCCTGTCGCCAAGCTCAAGCCCATCGGGGTCATGAAAGGATGATGTCGGAAGAGGAGAAGATCTCATTCGCTTGATCAACGGTAGCGGCCTTTGGGCACCAGGATCTCGAAACGCGCTCCTTGGCCTTCCACGCCGTTCTCCTTGATCTTGATACCTGTGATGTCAAGGATCGACCTGACCAAGAATAGTCCTCGATGTCCGCGTTCGGATTCGAATATCTCCTCCTTCCTCAATGCGGAAATGCCCACCCCATCATCCTGGAATACTACTACTAGCCCTTCTGGCCTTTCTTCACAAGAGATCTCTATCTTCTTGCCCTTCACCGAGTGCTTCACGGAATTGACCGCTAGATTGTGGAACGCCCTCTCGAGCAAGCGGTCAGCGTAGACCTCGTAGCTCCCGAGATCGACCTTCAGCTCCATTCCCTGATGCTCTACGTCCCTCACACCTTGGGATGAAACCTGGCTCAGCAAGATCCATACCGGCTCTGCCTTACCTAGACACTCATATTCCTTGGTGAATGACAGTAGATGGGCCATGTTGCAGCTTGCTTGATCCGCTTTTGCCAGCAAGCTCTTGGCCTCAGGGCTCCTGACCTTTTCCCTCGCCAATACAACGTAGCCGCTTACGGCCGAGAGCTGGTTGAGCAGATCGTGGCGAGTGATGCTGCTTAGCAGGTTGAGCTTGACGTTCGTCTGGCGCAATTCCTCCTCCATCTTCTTCCGGTCAGTGATGTTCCGTGCGAAGCTGACGACCAACTGTTCTCCGCCGATGGTCACCACCCGGGCCGCCACCTCGATTGGGCGGATCGAGCCATCCTTCGCTATCTGAGCGACCTCGAAGACCGCTTCACCGCTCTGGATCAAAGACTCCATCCTTGAAGTCACCATCGCGGCAGACTGCGGAGGTTCGATGTCCCTCAGGTTCATCTTCAGCAACTCATCTCGTGAGTAGCCCAGAGCTCTGACGGTGGCAGGGTTGACCTCGAGTATGTTGCCTTCGAAATCGTGGATGAAAATGCTATCAAGGGCTGACTGGAACAAGGTCATGAACTTCTCTTCTGAATGGCGATATCGTTCCTCGCTCTCACGAAGCGCCTGATCAGACCGACGCCGTTGCACCGCCAGCTTCATCATGTTGACCAGTTCGGCGAACTGGCCCCTATAGTCCTCGCCTTTCTGCAGGTAGAAGTCGGCGCCATTGTTGATGGCCTCCACGGCCACATCCTCCCTTCCTTTTCCGGTGAAGAGGATGAAGGGTGTGAGGTCGCCACGGCCGCGATGTATTTTCAAGAAATCGATGCCGTCCATGCCGGGCATCATGTAGTCTGAGACGACGACATCGAACTGCCGCGTCTGCAGCAGCGCCAAGGCCTCTTGAGCAGAAATGCAGGTCTCCACCGTAAGTTCGCCCATGCCTTCCAATAGTCCCTTTGAAACATCGAGCAAATCGACTTCGTCGTCGACCATCAGGGCGTTGAGCAGTGGAAGCCCTCCTTGCCCCTTGCGTTGGCATGGCCAACTAGCGCACTCCTCTATTCTATATAAGGGACGGTTAGGAGAGAATCAGAGGACAGCATTCATGGTTCCAGAATGGGGAAGAGGGGATTCAGGCCTTGAAAAGCGCCTTCTGAGCGTCCTTGGCCACCTCCGCCCGGTTCTTGGCGGGGGTGGAGACCATGATCGCCCAGTCGAACACGCCCCTCGACTGCAGGGCCTTTGCCAAAGGCGAGTAACGGGAGAGCGGGCGGACCCTGCCTTCCTCGAGGATCGGCACCTCGGTCTTATTGATGCGCGGTTCGGAGATGAGCAGCTCGCGTTCGGGCAGGTCGAGAATGACCTCCGAAGGATGCAGCCCGGCCCGGGCGGCGATCTCCTCCTCCCTGGCCTTGCGGGTGGAGTACTTCGTCAGCTCGAGCAGCATATCCACGTCCTGTTCCTTCAGGTCGGACATGGACAAGGAGAAAGCGCGCTTGTAGAGCACCCGGTACTTGAGCAGGGTCATGAGGCGTCCGGGGTAGCCGCCTTGAGCTATGAGCTTCTCCGCCAGGCTGCCGTCGGTCTCCATGTGGATGTCCCGAACCAGGTGAGCGTCGGCCATCTCCACCGCCTTGCAGAGCATCATCTCGGCGATGCGCACGGTCTTGTGGAAGTAGACCGAGGTGTACATCAGCCCCCGGGCGACGATCAGGCCTTCGACCGCTGGCACTCCCCTCCTGTCCACCACCAGATCGCCGTGGAACAAGGACATGGTCTGCAGCAAGCGGTCGATGTCGATGGTGCCATGTGCCACGCCGGTATAGTGCGCGTCCCGCAACAGATAGTCCATCTGGTCCGCGTCCACCGGCCCGTGGATGATCTGATGCAAGTAGTTCCTTTGTCCGAAATGAGCCTGGCCCTTCTCGACGTCCAAAAGGCTCTGCTCCGGAGAATCGAGCATGGAGGGAGAGAACACCAGTTCCGCCACGTCCTCCGGGCTCAGGCCGAACCTCTCCAGCACCTTGGGCACCGATTCCAGATCTCCCAATACTTTCTCCTCGGCCTTGCTCAAGCACCTTTTCTCCCCGAGGATGATCTGCTGACCTAGGTGGGCGTGGTCCACGCCCAGGCGTTCCAGGATGACCTCCTCCAAGCTATGGGAGAACGGCGGATGACCGATATCGTGCAGGAGGGCGGCCGCCCGGACCCGATCGCTCTCATCCTTGTCCAGGCCCAGAGCGGTGGTGATCTGGGTGGCGATATGATACGTCCCCAGGGAATGCTCCAACCGGGTGTGGTGTGCTCCCGGATAAACGAGATGCGCCAGGCCGAGCTGATGCACGCCGTGCAGGCGCTGCATCTCCGGGCGAGCGAGAAGATCGAGAAAGACCCCCTCCAATCGAACGCTCCCATGCACGCTGTCGTGGATGACCTTGAAATCTGGCACCGCTACCAAAATATGCGACCCCGCACATAATAATATGCACTGCCTGGAATCATTTTTTCAGCCGTTGGTCCTCTCCAGCCCGGACAAGGCGTTCACGAAGACCACGCTCCCGCAATAGGTGAATATTGCCACTCTTCATGCGGTGGGAACGATAAGCGAGCCTCAGCAGCTATGGCACTTGAGTGCGTCCGGCTTCTAACCCTTCTACTTCAGGTATCCTAGGGTCACTATCAGCTGAAGCCGCCCTTGATCTTATGGCGGTCGATCTTGATGCCGTTCGGAGCGACGACGATCAGGTTATGGCCGATGGCCGCCACGTCCCCGTTCGTATCCCGGGCGACCGCCTTCAGCTCGTTGGTTATGCGCTTGAGAGTGATCTGGTCGTTGGCCACGGATGAGTAGTCGATGAGGACGATGTTGCCGCTGTAGGCCGGCTGCACCACCTGGTTCAGGTCCTCGTAGCGGTATATCTCCGCGATCTTGATCATTCCCTTTCCGCCCAGCGGGTTCTCCTCGTCGAAGTTGAGCAGCCCCAGGTCGATGTACTGGTCGCTCTCTACCGTCTGGACTTCCGCCTTGTTATGCATAAAAGGCTTCTTCAGCAATGGCATGACATGCATCCCTCTGGGCATTGTAATGAGATGTTGGATATATAAATGTTTGAGGATGTGGCCTGCGTCAGCCGAGCGCTAGTCGAGCTTTCTCTTACATGAGGATTCATGAACAGGGCTTTTAAATAGAGAGGTGGTAGCGCACACCATTATCCAAGGCATCGGAGGGGCTATCACTGGCCAAGACGGTATTGTTCGTAGGGTCGGACGGCAAGTTCCTAGAGCAGGCCAAGTCCTATCTTGAGAGGACGGCTGACGTACAGGTGCACACCGCCACCTCTCCCCAGGACGCCTTGGTCTGGATGCGAGGCGAGCGCTGTGATGCGATCGTGTGCGACCATCGGCCGCCCGCCATCTCCGGCCTGGATTTCCTGAGCGGTTTGCGAACCTCCGGAATGGACGTCCCCTTCGTCCTCCTCACTGAGGAAGACAGGAAGGAGATCCTGGTGCGGGCCATGCACCTGGATGCCGATTTCTGTCTGCAGACCACCTGGCGAAAGGAATACGTGCTGCCGGAGCTGAACCATCGACTGTGGCAGGCGATGGAGAAACATGAGGAGGAGAGGCGACTGCATCACCGACTGGCCATGGAGAAGCTGGTGACGGACATCTCCAAGCGGATGTTGGCGGCGAGGTCGGAAGCGATAGGCGACGAGATCCAGGACGCCTTGCGCCGAGTCGGGGAGTTCATCGGTGCTAGGCGCTGCTTCCTCAACCTCATCTCCCCGGACCGCTGCAGGATCGTGGAATCGTTCGACTGGCCTGAGGACCTGCTCCCCATCCAGCATGATGACATGCGCTCCCTCGATCCCACCCGGTACGGCTGGGCCTTGGACAAGTTCGCCCGGGGGGAGAACATCATCATCAGCGACCTGGACGCGCTTCCGCCCGAGGTGCAGCCCGAGATCGAGTCCTGGAGGAAGCTAGGCATAAGGCATGCGGCCGGCCTTCCCTTGATCTCGAACGGCACGCTCAAAGGGTTCTTCGGCTTCACTTCCACCGGCGATCCCACCGAGTGGACGGAGGATGATATCGGACTGATGGTCATACTGTCCCAGTCGGTCTCGGCCGGCCTGGAACGCAAGGAGTACGTGGAGGAGCTCCGTCAGGAGAAGGAGAAGTTCCGGGCCATCGCCGACTACACCTGCAACATGGAGATGTGGGTAGGCACCGATGGAGAGGTGCGCTGGCTCAACCCGGCCGTGGAGAAGATCACTGGCTACACCGTGGCAGAGTGCATGCGCGTGCCCGGGGTGCTGCTGCCCATGGTCGTCGAGGAGGACCGGCCGCTGATCGCCGAGTGGCAGAAGAATGCGGAGATGGGGCAGAGCATGAGCGACCAGGAGTTCCGCATCCGACGCAAGGATGGCGAGTTGAGGTATGTGGCCGTCTCCTGGCAGCCGATCTTCGATTCTCATGGTGGTTCGCAAGGGCACCGGATCAGCGCGCGCGACGTGACCGACAGGAAGAAAGTGGAGGAGGCGTTGCAGCAATCCTTCGCCCAGCTCACCACTCTCAACCGGGTGACGAGACATGACATGGCGGCGCAGATCGCGGTCCTCAGGAAAGGAGTGGAGCTTTGCCAGTCATCCGCCGACGTGAAGATGGAGCGTCTCCTGGAGCGGATGGCGGGCACGGTGTCGGAACTGGAGAGGCAGCTGCAGTTCATGGAAGATTACCAGCAGCTCGGCGCCAACGAACCGATGTGGCAGAACGTGAGCGAGGTCGCGTCCTCCGTCCTGGAGAGGATGGTCCTGCCGACCCGGGTGAAGGTGAAGCTGGACCTGGGAGACCTGGAGGTGTTCGCCGACCCCATGCTGGAGAAGGTCTTTGCCAGCCTGGTGGACAACTCCCTGCTCCACGGAGGGGGGGTGCGCGATCTGCGCATGCATAGCCTGGCCACGGATGATGGCGTCTCGATCGTCTACCAGGACGATGGCAAAGGCATTCCTGACGAGGAGAAGCTGATGCTCTTCCAAAGCCGCTACGACAAACGCCCGGCGCTGGGACTGCTGCTCTGCCGCTCCATCCTGGAGGTGACGGGGATAGAGATACGCGAGAACGGTGCCCCGGGCAAGGGCGCGCGCTTCGAGCTCCTGGTGCCCGCGGGTTTCTTCCGCTTCCCTCCAGCCGAGGAACGGTAGGGGTCTTTCTCAGCCAGCCGACTTCTTCTCCGGCTCTTCCGGACGCAAAGCCACCACGACCGTGCACTCCGCCCGCTCCGCCACGCTTCGTTCTTTCTTGAATAGGAAGCCACGCTTTCGTTCCTCCCACTCGCCTTCCATGATGATCACATCCACATTGCGCTCTTTCGCGAAGTGCGCTACGTCCCTGCCACTCTCCCGGACGAGGACCACCATCGGATGCATCCGACGAACCAGTGCCCAGGACGGGAGCGACTTGAACACCGCCATCTCCCGCTCCACATCCACCAGCGACTCCGGCCGGTAGATGGAGTACAAGGGCACGATGGGCGGGATTTCCACCACCTTCGCTGCCACGATGTCCACATCGGGGAAGTTCGACCCTTCGGTCAGCGCCTCCGCCAGTGCCACCGACTCCCCCCGCAGCCTCGTCAGGGCAGGTATGAGGATCCGAGGGCCATGACTGATCGGGATCTGAGAAGCGCTCCAGTCGCTCACCAGCACCACTTTCTTCTCCCTGAACTCCTCCACCCACCTGACCCTTTTCAGCGCGCTTTTCTTTCCGCTCAAGGCTTCCCTGGAAATGGGGACGAACAGCCATGCCGCCCCCGAGTCCTTGATGGCTTGTACCAGGCTGCTGGCCATGGTTTGCGCGCTCCGTTCCCGACTCGCGAGCCGGATATCCTGGACCTCATAGGGTACCCCTAGGTGCGAGGCGTGCTCGTCGATGAAACGGCTAAGGTCGGCTAGCTCCCCCTCCACGGACTGCAGGCCGATAGCGCGGATGAAGACCAGCCTCGACCCGGAGGCATGAGCGGCATCGATGGCGGCGTGCGCCAGATTCCTTTCGAACCCGCGCCCATACAGAACGACGGCCGTGGGCGGAGACCGCTCCAGGAAGGGCGGAAGCGGCTTCGACTGCATACCGCCCTTGACCATCGCCAAGGAAGCGAGCGACGGCACCGGCACCGCGGGAATCGGTCTGGTGGGCAGCAGGTACAAGCGCACCACGTACTTCCTTCCCTCTTCCAACAGGAAAAGGACGGGGGCGATCGAATAGAGGATGACGAGGTCGGTCAAGGGAACGGGGGCGGCGGAGAACGCTGAGCCTATCGGCGGAACGTACACCAGTAGCAGCAATGTGAGGAAGGAAATTACCACAGCGACCAACAGCCACTTGTTCTTCCGCAGGCTTATCGAGAGCGAGAATTGCACGTTTGTCCGCATTGCGAAGACGGTGCCGAGCTGCCCCGCCATTATCGCCGCCATGGTTATCGTGGTACCCTGATCATACCCGATCGCAGTGGGCACCGCTCCCATCCCTAGGGTCCAACCTGCCTGCCCCCACATCCGGAAACACCAGACGAGTGCCACCACGCCCACTATCATGCCTAGATAGGCAGAGCGCGCGATCGCTCCTGCGCTGAAGAGACGCGTAGCCCTCGACCGAGGCGGTCGTTCCATGATGCCTGGCTCCGGTGGCTCCATGGTCAAGGCAAGAGAGGGCGGGATGTCCAACATGAGATCTATTGCCAGCACCTGAACGACGGCCAAGGGCAAGGGCACACCCAGCACAACGAACGCTATGAAGGTAACGAGTTCCGCCCAGTTGTGTATGAAGACGTAGACGATGAACTTCTTCAGGTTCTCGAAGACCGCCCTGCCTTGCTCCATGCCGTGCACGATGGAAGCGAAGTTGTCGTCCAGAAGCACCATGTCCGCGGTTTCCCTGGCGACGTCCGTGCCGGAGAGCCCCATGGCAATGCCGATGTCGGCCTCCAGAAGGGCGGGGGCGTCGTTCACGCCATCTCCGGTCACGGCCACCGTCTCGCCCTTCTGGTGCAAGGCCTGCACCACCCTGAGCTTCTGGTCCGGCGCGATGCGAGCGAAAACCACCTCCTGATGGTCGAGCAAACGGCTGAGCTCTTCCTCGCTCATCTGGGACAGCGCGCCTCCAGTGACCGCGACCGCCCGATCAGAAGTGATTATCCCTACGTTTCTGGCGATCGCTTCCGCGGTGAGTTCGTGGTCGCCGGTGAGCATGATCACCTTGGTTCCAGCGGCACGCGCCTGCCTCACGGCCTCGCGGCTCTCCGCCCGGGGCGGGTCCAGGATGGCTACCAGCCCCACGAAAGTGAGGTCGGACTCCAGCGCCTCGGCTTCATATTTCTCCGACTCACCTGGAAGCGGCCTCACTGCCAATGCCAGCACTCGGTAGGCGTCTCGAGCGAACGCATCGATCTGGTCGACGATCTGCTTCTTCATCGATTCGGTGAGCGGAGTGATCTCACCGTTCCAGTAGGCGCGAGAGCTCCGCGCGAGCACCTCCATGCCGGCACCCTTGACGTAGGCGGTAACCTGACCTTCATGATCCCGGTGTACGCTGGTCATCATCTTGCGCTTCGATTCGAAGGGTACTAGGCCAACGCGCGGACTGCGGGTCAATTCGTCCTTGTACATCATGCCGGCCTTCGCCGCAAACACCAGCAACGCCGCCTCGGTCGAATCTCCAATCGCCGTCCAGCGTGACTTGCGTCTGTCGAGGGGTGGAACGACGGTGGCGGTATTGTCGAGGCAGGCGATTCGGCTCAGCTGCAGCAGTTCCTCGTTCCCGGACGCGGCAATCCGCTCATCATTGAGCAAGACCGCGCCTTCGGGCTCATATCCCTCGCCCGTGACCTCTAGCACCTTGCCCCCGACCCACGCCCGGCGAACAGTCATCTGGCCCTCAGTGATCGTACCTGTCTTGTCGGTGCAGATCACGGTGGCGCTGCCTAGCGTCTCCACCGAGGAAAGGCGCTTCACCACCACGTTGCGCTTGGACATCGCCAGGCTGGACAACGCCAATGCGAGAGTGAGCGTTACTTGAAAGCCCTCGGGAACTAGAGAGATTATGACCCCGATCATGAACAGCATGCTGGCGGCGAACTCCAGGTGCAGACCAAAGAAAGCTATGAGGAGGAACAGGAAGCCGACGGCGATGGCAACCACGAAGTTCACCTTCGCGGTACGGTTTATCTCAAGCTGGAGTGGACTGGCCGGCTCCTGCACGGTCTGCGTAAGCTTCACCACGCGCCCGAACTCGGTAAAGTCCCCTGTGGCAAACACGACAGCGCTCCCAGAGCCCGAGGACACTGTCGTTCCGGCGAAGACCAAGTTCGCGCAGTGCGCTAGTTCCTTCCTGGAAGTGGCGGCTGACAACCCCGCGGAACGGTGGGCCGGCTCTGATTCGCCGGTCAATGCGGCGTTGTCCACGGCAAGTTCGAAGCATTCGGTCACGCGCGCGTCCGCCGGCACCTTGTCTCCGGCTTCGAGCACCAGCAAATCCCCCGGGACGATGTCTGCCACTCGAACCTGCAAGACCTGCCCGCCCCTCTTCACCCGGGCGTTGGTCGGGATCAGCTCCTTGATGGCGCGTACGGCGCGTTCCGCCCGATACTCCTGGAAGAGGCTGAAAACGATGCTGATGACAACGACGAACAGGATCACGATGCCCATGCCAACAGAGCTGGAATCGTTGGCGCTGAAGCCGCTGATGAAAGAGAGTGCTGCGGCGACGATCAGCAAGATGTTGAAAAGATTCTTGAACTGGGCGATCACGCTCTGCGAGAGCTTCTTTTTCATCTCTGGGAGCACATTACGGCCGTATCTCAGCACTCGAGCGCTAGCCTCGGCTGCCGTCAGCCCATCTGGGCCGGTGCCCAAGCGGGCATGCAATTCCTCGACGGTGCAGTCGATGCATTTCAATGCCTCGGCATCGTCCGGTGAACCAGCGTCCACAGGCTCATCTCTTGCTAGACAGCGAGAGCGTTCGCGCGTCCTCGTCCGACACCTATTAGATGGGGCAGAGCAGAATTCCCCCTATTAAATGACTACTCTCTTACCATCAGCGTGGACGTATGCCTATTCGGACGAAGATTGACTGTTCAATTATCGATGTGGAGCAGCAGTAGCTCCTACCTTTCGTCGTACTTCCAGAGCTTGTCGCCCACGTAGAAGAGCGATTTGACCAATTTGCCTGGGCGTTTGGCTTTCATTTCCACTCCCGTCGCCAGAGCCGCTCCCACGGCCAGGGGCTTGAGGTTCTTCTCGTCCCTTATCCAGACGTAGTCTCCAGGGACGATGCCTTCGTCCGCGTCCACGATGCCCGGGCCCATGACGTCCGCGCCGTTGATGACGAACTTGATCGCCCCCATGTCAACGGTAACGTATGATCTGGTGGCGGGATACTTCAACAATCCGCGCACGGTGAGGAAGCTCTTACCGTTCATGACGAAGGCCAGGATCAGATTGGAGACGAACACGACCTCGAAATCCGGGCCCTCGGCCATGTCCACCGTGTCCTCGAGGCCGAAGACCTGCAACCCCACCTTGGCGGATATCTCCTCCGACAAAACACGTATCTCCTTCTCCCGCAGCCTCCGCCGCTTGCGAACGCGCAGCTCCGACATGCGATGCGCTCCTGGACCTCTATTTTTTCTTCTTGCCGAAGAACCTGCCGAAGCCGTGCTTGCCCCCTTCTTCCTTCTTTTCTTCTTTGACTGGCTCCGGTTTCTTCTCCTGCTCGACTGGCTTAAGTTCGGGCTTCGCCTCTTCCGGCTTCGGCTTGGGACGTTCGGGCATCGGCTCGCCCTTGGACAGGCTGCGAGCCACCTGCTCCAGCTCTTCCAGGCTGGACATGGAAAGGTCCACTCCGCAACCGGGGCAGTCCAGCGTGTCCGCGGGCACGGTGCGTCCGCACACCGGACACTCCACAGAATCTGATTGCCCGCTCATTGCTCCACTGACGCTATGCGCAATAGGCTGACGTGATTTAACGGTTTTGCACAGGATATCGTTTACAATAACAAGGAGGAGCGAAGAGCGCTGGGGGGGGCTTTGCACCATAAGTCTCACTTGCACCCAAAGTCTCAGTGCAGGGGGGAGTCTGCGTGCAAATCCTCTCTAGAAATGCCTCTTCTGGAACGCTGGTATCGCCTTAGGGGAGATGCGGGTCATTTCGATCCGCCTATCATGCTCCTTGAAGGTTATCTCGAATTTATCGAAGACCTCAGCTCGCCCGAGCAATGGCGGCAATTCGTATGGTTTGAGGATTATCGAGACAGGGATATTGAATCTGTAATCCTCATGACCCTTTTCGATATGGATGTTCACGCGACTCGGAATAAATTCTCCAGGTCCCGTAACGCCATTGGATATGATGACTTCCGCATCCATTGAAACGCCAATCGCTTCGGCCATATCCTTTGATATCACTGAGACATCGGCGCCGGAATCCAACATCGCATATGTGTCCAAAACATCCTTCGAGCCGATGAATTGAACGGGTATGACCGGTCTAAGTTTGACAGAACCATTTGGAGCTACGATCACCCGATACTTGAACTTCATCGTCATGAGATCATAGGATGAGGTTTTCGTTCGAGGGGACCATCGCAACAAGAGGATGCTTGCCTGGACAAAGACGCTTGGCCTCGTTGAACGTTTCTTTGAAGGTCGGGCTACTGGCGACCACCTTATCATCGCAGATGGCCACCCATTTCCCGATGAATGGTGAAAGGTTCATCTCCATGAAAACGTCCTGGTTCTTGGCCGTATGCATCACCTAGAGGGTATAGGAGGAGAGGAGATAGAAAATGTTTCCGTCTAAAAGCCTCCTTATTGCCGTAGATTTCATTCTAGAGTGGAGGCGGACTTCCCGCACCTAAAGTCCAGTGTCTGCACCCAAAGTACTGATACTGAGAGGGTTTAAGTGCAAAGCCGCTGGGGGGGCAAGGCTTTTTATTGCGCCTAGGGCATTTGTCGTTTCGGACTGGCCAAAGGTCCGGTGGGCCGTGGGGGAGTCAGGCCAAATCGAGGAGCGTGGGCTGAATGGAGGATTTCAAGTTCAAGCATTCGGACTGGTGGGATGGGCTGATGGCCGCGCTGATGACCGCGGTCGTGCTTCTCATCGTCCCGGTCGTGATGATCATCGTGGAGCAGGGCCAGGTCTCGGGGCCGGCCTCCGGCGCTCTCAAGAACGAGATGTCCGCGCTCATGACCCTGGTGATCCTGGTCTCGATCCCCGCCATCGCGGCCAGCTTCCTGCGCGGCATGTTCCCGAAAGGGACGCACTCCCGATTGGTCTTCGGCATGGTGGAGGTGGCCATGGTGCTCCTCTACGCCTACATCGTGCTGCTGGGCTCCAACCTGAGCACGGTCTTCGGGCTGATGAAGTACCAGCCTGACCTGACCCGGGTGTTCCTGACCCTGCTGTATCTGATCGCCCTGATCGCCGTCGGGCATCTGAGCACGTGGTTCTGGCACCGGCGGGAGTGGCTGGAGTCCATCGGCACCAAGCTGCCGGAGAAGAAGCCCCTGCCCACGGGGCTGGGGCTGGAGTTCAGTCCCCGAATGGGCGTGCCGCCTCTGGCACAGAAAGAGGCGAGGAGCACCTTGCTCTCCCTGGTGATCGCCCCGGCGCTCATCTTCTTGCTGATGATACCTGCGGTCCCATTGCTCATGAACAGCACCCTTCCTGCGGACTTGCAGTCGTTCCTGAACCGGTTGGACCAGATCCCATCCATCATTCTCGGACTGGGCATCATCCTCTTCCCCATCGCCTGGCTGCGGGGCTTCTATCCCAAAGGCTCGTTCGGACGGTTGACGTTCGGCCTGGCCTTCACCGTCTTCCTGGTGGCTTACATCTTCTTCGTGCTCACCATCCCGGACATCGGCAAAGGGCTGCACGACCTGGGAGTGCATCTGGACTTCGCCCTCCTGGTCACCATGCTGATGATCGTGCCTTTGTTCTACGCCATCGAGACGGTGGGCGAGCTGCTGGACGAGCGCAAGCCGTGGAAAGCCCGGCTCGGCTTCGATATCAAGGGCAAGCCGCTGAATGTCGCCTCACCATTCCTGGACTTCAATTACCGCATGGGCAAGATCGGTGATGGGGCGGAGACGTCCCGCAAGGCCTACATCGGCTGGATGCTGGTACCTATCATCCTCCTTTCCCTTCTGGCTGGCGTTCTGGACGATACCACCAGTATCACTAACAACCTCGCCTTGGCGAACGAGATGACCAGGATCGCTGCCGCCATCGCTCCGATTGGATTGCTGATCGTCATCATCAGCTTCGTCTACGGCTACTATCCCCGGGGCTGCTTCGGGCGATTGGTCTTCGGCATGGCCATCGCCGCGGTCATCCTGCTCTACGTCACGGCCATCTTCATGAACGGTGAACTGGAGACAGCCTTCCGGAACTCGGGACTGAAGATCGGCTTGGAACCCATCCTCTCGCTATTCCTCTTCTACGCCGCGATATCGTTCATCGTGCCGATCTGCGAGCTGGTGGACTACCGCCGGAAATGGAAGTTCAAGGTCGGCAGGCCGATGAAGCCGCTCAGTCCGCCGACCAAAGGCCTCTTCTCCGACTTCAAGATCCGCTACGCCCGCTTCGTGGCCGGAGCGAAAGGGGCGCGGAAGGCGCTCAGGAACTATGTGATCATGCCGGTATTGATAGTGACCGTCGCCCGGGCGGTCCTGCAGAGCATGGACAACTCCATCTTGAACGCCGCGGCCGGTTCCCTCTTGGACCTGAACGCCAGCCTGTTCCTCATCGGCGGCGCGATGGTGGTGGTGCAGTTCTGGCGCAATTCGTGGGGGAGGGGGGCGTTCTCCCGGCTGGTGTTCGGGTTGGGCGCCACCGGAGTGGGCGTGCTCTGGACGATCATCTTTATGGGCGGACTCCTGACCATGAACACCCAGGTAGGGGTGCCTGGAACCCCGTTCATGTTCGACATCAGCAGCTATCTGCAATATATCTTCATAATCGCGGTGGTGCTCTCCGGTCTGGCGGGCGTTAGGTACGCCATAGAGTTCCTCCGCAACCGGAGGTTCTGGTTGGAGGACCGGGAAAAGAACGTGGTGTGAGAGCTTCGCTGCGAAAGGAAGATGCCCGGCTCAGAGCAGCTCCAGCCCCGCCTTGCCTATGGCGAAAGGCAGAGGGTCGATGGGAGCGGCGGTGAAGCGCATCTTGGTGATGTCCAGGAAACGCTCGCGCTTGTCCACGAACTGATTCTCCTTCTTCCCCAGGCGGATGATCGAGTCGAAAGCCTGTTCCGCCACCTCTCCGAAGCGGTGGACCATGCCCTCGTCGCAGACGATGAGGGCGGTGATGCCTCTCGAGTGCAGAGTGTTCAGCAGGTAGTCGAGCTGCTGGCGAAAGTGCATGAGGCTCATCTCCATTGCCAGTGCGCCGATGTTGTCGACGATGGCCACTTCGATGCCGATCTCCAGCGCATCGACCAGGGGGCTGAAGCCTCCCTCCGGGCCGTAGTCGTGGAACGAGGGTTCGGTATGCGTCTCGCTCAGGGGCAGGATGCGCAGCAGGCCCTCCGACTCGAAGCGCTCCAGAGGCCAATCGAACTGCTTCGCCTGCTCCACCAGGTCTTCCTTCCTTTCCCGAACGACCACGTACATGACCGGCTTGTTGGCGGAGCAGCAGCGGTTGGCGAACTGCAACGCCATTATTGTCTTGCCGGTCCCGGAGCGTCCGGTGAGCAGAACGCTCCTCCCTTTGAGGAAACCTCCGGTGGCCTGGTCCAGACCGGCGATGCCCGTGGAAATGCGCTCCAGCTCCATTCCTCCTTACTTATCCTTTCTCGATCCTGACCGAGGTATCGGCCTCGAGATTACATATTTATTGCCGAGCCATGGGCGGATATCGATATGCTCGGGCAGGCTTAGGGGATAGTCCAGAATCATTATGTTCATAATCATTACAAAAATAATCATTGTTGGTTGGACGAGGGATCCCTTCACCGATCAAGAGGTTTCGCGATCCACGGCTTCGAGGTCCTGACCCTCGAAGATCTCCTGAGCGGTTGATGACGTCCAGCGCATGCGATCGGGCTTATCGTCCACCCCCTCACAATCAATAAATAAGGACTCGTTGCTAGCCGGGAAGCATCAAGGAGGCAACTTACAATGGGAATAAGCATGGCTATCTGCGAGGTCGACTCGGACGCCTCGCTGTGCAAGGTCAAGAAGACGTCCTTCGTGAAGGTCTATCTGAACGACGTCAAAGGTTACGAGCAGTATGCGGAGTTCGATTCCATCATCTCCGGGCCGGAAGCGAAGAAAGTCATCGGAGCGGAATGGGAGGCGTTCGCCAAGCGCAACCGCCTGGACCCCGCGGCCGAGGTCATCTACGTGGACAAGATCAAGAACGAGGCGGACCGGGGGAAGCTTCTGCCTTCCGCCACCAAGAACTACACCGGCTGGGTGTTCGTGGACAAAGCTCCAAGTGACGTCGCCCGGCAAATGATCTCCAAGTCCTCGCCCGATGACCGTCTCACGGGCTGGGATATGATCTCGTTCGAGGAGATGGGCGAGACCTGCAAGAAATGCGGCCTGTCCTGGGACAAGGGCCGGGGATGCATAGGCGACTTCGGGCCGGAGAGCTCCAAGCTTCCGGGATTCGCTTCCAAGCACGGGCTGAGCATCATCGCGAACGTGGTGGAGAGCTCCAAGTCCAAGAAGGTCTTCGGCAACGAGGATGCCAACGAGCTGTTGCGCGAAGTAAAGGTGCTGAGGGAGAAGCTGCCGGCCGAGGGAAAGGCCATGGTGCACCGCTACTCCGGCGTGCTGGACAGGCTGGAGGCCATGGCCAACGTAGCATTGAAATACAGGACATCATTCTATTTCGTCTGATCGGCATGGCAGGGGGAGAGCACCAAGAGTTGCGGAAAAGCTTCCAGAAGTACGGCTTCAAGGCCGGCTTTCTTAAGTTGGTGGTGCTCAAGCTCGTCTCCCAGGGGCCGACGCACGGCTACGCCCTCATGAAGAGGATAGAGGAACTGACGGAGGCGGACTGGTGTCCCTCCCCCGGCTCCATCTATCCTGCCTTGAAGGAGCTGGAGAAGGAGGAGCTCATCACCGTGCATGATGAGGGAAGGCGCAGGTTGTACTCCATCACGCCCAAGGGACAGGAGATGCTGAACATGGCGCTGGAGCATGCCGCCATAGCGATGAAGCATCTGCAGAACCTCCTGGAAGCCTGAGTCGTCAGTAGGGAACGAGCGAGCAAATTAGGCATCGTTGGTCCGGTCCAACGCGAGAACGCTTCTTGAAGAACGATCAGTTCGAACAGACGGGACATCTCTGATCGCGCTCGATCTTCACCACTTCGAAGGAGTTGTATTCCATATCCACGACCAGGAGCTTGGATGCCAATGTCTCCCCTTTTCCAGTGAGGAGCTTGATCGCCTCCGTCGCTTGCAGGCATCCTAGCACTCCGGCCACGGGACCGAGCACCGGAACTTCGTTCCTCTTTGGAACGGAGGCGAAGAGGCAGCGCAGACATGGCGTCCTGCCAGGTATGATCGTCGTCAGCTGGCCGTGCATCCCTTCCACCGCCGCATGAACGAATGGCTTGGAAGCGTTCACGCAGAAAGCGTTCAGGGCGAACCGAACATCGAAGTTGTCCGTGCAGTCCAGGATGACGTCCGCATCGTCCAGCAGCAAGGGGATGTTGTTCTCGTCCATTCTCTCAGTTCGAATCCTCACCTTGAGGTTAGAGTTAATCTGCATCAGCTTCTCCGCTGCGCTATCCACTTTGAGCTTGTTGACCGAGACATCGCGCTCCCAATGCAGCAGCTGGCGGTTGAGGTTGCTCAGCTCCGCCGCCTGATCGTCCGCCAGGATGAGCGTGCCGACGCCCGCCGCCGCCAGGTACATGGCGGCCGGAGAACCTAGGCCTCCAAGCCCCACGATGCCGACGGTGGAGCGCTTCAGCTTCAGCTGCGCCCTCTCCCCGAAACCTTCCAGGCTCATCTGCCGCTTGTACCGCTCTCGGTCCTGAGGCGTGAGCGAGACCTTGACCACGCGAATAGCAACGCCTCTCGCTCCTAAAATAGCTGCTGGAAGGGTGATAACCTAGTTATACGACCGGCACCCAATGAAAGCGCGAGATGTCATCTGGAAGATCGAGCAAAGCAAGGCTTATCCTCAGACTGGCTAGGCTGCATTTCCTTATTCCCGGGATCTTGCTCTACATCCTCGGCTCGCTATTGGCCTGGCAGCGGGGCGCGCCTATCGATCTGATGCGTTTCGTCTTGGGATATGCGATCTTCGCTCCCGCTCATCTATCGGTCTCATTCAGCAACGACTTCTTCGACCGGGAGGCTGACCGATCGGCGGAGAGGACCGTTCTCTCCGGAGGAAGCGGGGTATTGGTGCAGGAACCTTCCTTGGCGAAGTTCGCGGTAAGGTTCGCCATCGGCCTGATCGTTCTTTCGCTGACCATGACCTTGGCGTTCGCTCTGGCCTACCATATGCCGCTGTACTTCGTTCCGTTCGTGATCTTCGGAGCGCTGCTGGGCTGGTTCTATTCCGCTCCTCCCCTCCGTCTGGCATATCGCGGTTGGGGTGAGGTGTCCACCGCCCTGGCATCAGGATTCATTATGCCTGGAATGGGTTACCTGTCGATCTCCGGCTCGCTGGACATCTGGTTCGTGGTTCTGAGCGTGCCGCTGCTGTGCTACGGCCTCTTCTTCATTCTGACCGTGGAGACGCCGGACGAGGAGAGCGATCGAAGGTCGGGGAAGAACGGCTATCTGGTGCGCCACGGGCTGAGGAGGGCGAGCGAGCTGTCGGTGGTCGCCACCGGAGCGGGAACGCTGTTGCTCCTATTCCTGTCCGTGATGTTCCCGGGAACGGAGTATCGGTTCCTCTGGCCCCTGGTGCCTCTGTCCGTCCTGCCTCTGGGCGCCGCGCTCATCTGGCGATCTTCCGGTCCGACGTCCAGGAAGAAGATCACCCGGCAGGTGATGCTGAACTTCGCTTCCATGATGCTCTTCCTCGTCCTGGCGGATGCTCTTCTGGCGCTGCCGATGTTCGCCTAGCCATGCGAGATTGGGAGGGGTGGCAGCACCTCAAAACCGATAAATAGTGGATTTCGCTTCGCCTTGGCATAGGTGCTTTCATGGTCGAAACCGTCATCACGGTCTCCCAGCTGCTGAAGAAGTACGGCGACTTCAAGGCCGTGGACGGCATTTCGTTCGAAGTCTACGCAGGAGAAGTGTTCTCGCTCCTAGGTCCGAACGGCGCCGGCAAGACCACCACCGTCGAGATCCTGGAATGCCTGCGCACCAAGACCGCTGGTGACGTGAGGGTCCTCGGGATGGATATCGATCACCAGATGCGCGACATCAAGAGGCGCATCGGCGTGCTCCCGCAGGACTTCAACTGCTTCGATCTGCTCACCGTCAGGGAGAACATCGACTACTTCGGCGATATGTTCGACAAGCGCCTGCCGGCCGAGGACCTCATCAAGGCCGTCGATCTGAAAGACAAGGAGGACGAGCTGTTCAAGAACCTCTCCGGCGGGCTGAAGCAGAGGACCGGGGTGGCCGTGGCCATGGTCAACGACCCGGACATCATCTTCTTGGACGAGCCTACCACCGGATTGGACCCTCGAGCTCGAAGGGACGTCTGGGAAGTGATCCGGACGCTCAAGGCAAAAGGCAAGACGGTCATCCTGACCACCCACTACATGGAAGAGGCAGAGATACTCTCCGACCGAGTGGGCATCATCGATCACGGCAAGTTCATTGCCTTCGGCACGCCGCGGGACATAGTGGACAAGTACGGCACCGGGTCCCGGGTCATCATCTCCAAGTGCGATAGCGTTTGCATCGACCTGCTCAAGCAGCAATGGCCGCTGGGCGAGTACAAAGACAACGACGTAGTCATCAGGCTGGAGAACAAGAACGCTCTGGCCGAGATAATCTACACCATAGACCGTTCCGGCGGCAATTACGAGCAGATACAGGTGACGCGACCGACGCTCGAGGATGTGTTCCTGAACCTCACCGGCCGCAAGATCGTGGAGAAGGGGGAAGAGCATGCCCAATAGGGTCCTGGTGGCGCTCAAAGGGGAGATGAAGAGCTTCGCACGGAACAAGACCAGCGTCTTCTGGACCATCGCCTTCCCTCTGCTCCTGATCCTGCTCTTCGGAGCGATCTTCTCCGGGGGCGGGACCACCAACGTCTCGATCGCGGTGCAGGACCTGAACGATACTCCAGCTTCGCACGCCTTCCTGGAGGCGCTCAATCATACGAACCTGGTAACGATGACCATGATCGACAAGGGCGCGGACATCGACCAGTACATCAAGGATAACTCGCCGACAGCGGTGCTCATCGTCCCCTCCAACTTTACGTCCGCATTCGCGCCTCACGCCCCGAACGCTTCAGCGACGGTGCAGCTGCGCACCGACCCGACGTCGCAATCGACGGGCATAGTCATGGGCCTGGTCGGCGGCATATCCAATCAGTTCAACCTGCAGATCGCCAACGGCGGCAACAAGATCGTCATCAGCAACAGCGACATCACCCAGAAGCACTTCAAGTTCATCGATTTCTTCCTGCCTGGGGTCATAGCTCTGACGAGCATGACCACCTCCATCTTCTGGATGGTGGGCGTCATGACCCGCTATCGCGCGAATGGCATCTTCAAGAAGCTGACCACCACGCCCATCACCCGCTACGAGTGGCTGGCGTCCCAGATCATCTGGCAGCTGATGGTGGTGTTCATCTCCGTGACGGTGATCATTTTGGTCGGGATAACGCTCTTCGGCATGTCCCTCACTCTGAACTGGATTGCCATCTTGACGATCATCCTGAGCAGCGCCCTCTTTTCCAGCCTGGGGATGATCCTGGCGCGGTACATCAAGGATGAAGAGACGGCGTCCTCGGCCGCCAATGCCATAACGTTCCCGATGATGTTCCTCTCGGGCATCTTCTTCCAACTGGAGTCCATGCCGAGCTGGCTTCAGTCCATCGCCCATGTGCTTCCGCTGACCTACGTCGGCGATGCCCTCCGGGACTCGATGGTCTACGGCAACGAGGCGTCGGCCATCGGCAACATGCTGGTGGTCGCGGTCCTGGCGATCTTCTTCTTCATCGCGGGCGTGCTGCTGTCGAAGTGGAAGACCGAGTGAGCTCGGACCCTTTTCCCTTTCCTTTTCATCTTTTTTATGCGTGATAGCCTGCTCTCCCCCCCTGGCCTTCATGAGAAGATACGTGCAGAGGCTGGAACGAATAAGTACGTCCGACCTCGATACCCCGCTCGGGTGAAGGGTACGCGGCTAGAGGTTTCAGACCGTTCGCAGCTCATCGTGCAATCCGAGATCCGGAGCATGACCTTGGAGTGCAACAAGATACGAGGCATCAATCTCGCTCAGGGCGTGTGCGACCTGGACGTGCCGAAGGAGGTCATCGATGGAGCGCATGAGGCGATGCTCCAAGGCTTCAATCAATACACCCGATACGATGGCTTGCCGGTGCTCAGGGAAGCGATCGCCTCCAAGCTCAAGCGCTTCAACCATCTGGACGCGGACCCGGAGAAGAATATCATCGTTTCCGCGGGAGCTACGGGAGTCTTCTACAGCGCTTGCATGGCCTTGCTGAACCCGGGTGACGAGGTCATCGTGCTCGAGCCTTTCTACGGATACCATGTCAACACTCTGCTGGCGGTGGGAGCGAAGCCGGTGTTCGTCCGTCTGATGCCTCCGGGATGGAAGTTGGACATGGACAAGCTACAGAAAGCGGTCACGAAGAGAACCAAAGGCATCGTGATCAACACGCCCGCCAATCCATCGGGCAAGGTGTTCTCGAAGCAGGAGCTTAGGGCGCTGGCGGATTTTGCGAACGAGGAGGACATCTTCGTCTTCTCGGACGAGATCTACGAGTACTTCGTCTACGATGGAAAGAAGCACCTCTCGCCCGCGTCCGTCGAAAACATGGCCGAGCGGACGATCGCCATCTCCGGATACTCGAAGACGTTCAGCATCACTGGCTGGAGGATCGGATACTGCTTCTGCCACGAACGGTGGGCGAGGATGATCGGCTACGTGAACGATCTCATCTACGTGTGCGCGCCCGCTCCCTTGCAGGTGGGAGTGGCAAAGGGCATCGAGAAGCTGCCTAACTCCTACTATGAAGGCATCTGCGCTGACTACCAGGCAAAGCGCAAGCAGATCTGCGATGCCCTGTCCGAAGCGGGACTCAAGCCCTACGTTCCCTCCGGCGCCTACTACGTCCTGGCGGACGTTTCCTCGGTCCAAGGGAAGAACAGCAAGGAGCGGGCCATGTTCATTCTGAAGAAGACCGGCGTGGCGAGCGTGCCTGGAAGCGCATTCTATCATGATGACGCAGGCGAGGACCTAGTGCGGTTCTGCTTCGCGAAGAAGGACGAGGTGCTGAAGAAGGCCTGCGAACGAATCGCGGCCCTGAGGCAATGATTTATGAATTGATTGCACGTCCACTCAAAACATCCACCGGAGATGGCGGAATCCCAATGCCTTGGTCTCCGCCATCTTACGGATGGGCGAAGGACGTCGAATCACGCCAAGGCGCCCCGCCCCTTTGGATAGCTTTATTTCGAGATCAGGGAATGCATTTCTAACGCATTCGAAGTGGGAGGGATAGAACGAGAAGGAAACATTCGCTCAGCAGAGCGCACAGAGCCAAGGCTGCCGCCGGGACGTCCAAGGTGCTCATCATCGTGGCCGTCGTGGCGGTGGTGGCGATCGCCGGTATCGCGGCCGTACTATTGATAGGAGGTTCGAACACCCCGGCCAAGCCGTCGATTGCGGTGACCACGCCGGCGAACGGTAACTCATACGCCCGTGGTTCCGCCTTGAACATACAATGGACCAAGACCGGGGACACGGGCAGCACGGTCATAATCGTGTACGGGCATGTCGGCGGGCCTGCGCCCAAATCCTTGACTGCGTCCGCGCCGAACACTGGGTCGTACTCATGGAACATCCCGAGCGACATAGAGCTGGGCAATGATTACTTCATCCGAGTGACGAGTGGCAGCAACATTTCGATCTTCGGCGACAGCGGCAGCTTCGCCATAACTGCCGGGGGCACATCGTACGTCGGAACGATCACCGTCACCAGCCCGGCGACCGGGAGCTCGCACGTGCGAGGAACTACGTTAGTAGTCCAGTGGACCTCGACCGGGAACATTGGACCGAACGTGAAGGTGGAGTACAAGCGCAACGCTGATGCCTCTTGGACGCTGATCGTGGCCTCGGTGACGAACAGCGGCTCCTATTCTTGGGGCATGCCCAGCGGGATAGCGGCCGCGACCGATTACAAGGTCAAGGTGACGAGCACCTCGAACACCTCGATCTATGACGACAGCGCGACCTTCACCATAAGTGCGGGAGGGGGCACGGGATTGCAGGTGGGGCAGTTCACAAACTACACATTATCTGCGACCATACAGAACACCACCGGCACGTACGAGGGCACGGGGTTCATGAAGATGCTGGTTAAGTCCGTCAACTCCACGAACGTGACGTACAACATCAGCACGTCGATGACCATGAGCGGATACACCAACTCCTACTCCTATGATAGCGTGGCGAACCTCACGACCGGGTTCGGGGGCATAGACGTGAACAACCCCGGTCCAGGAATGACGCTCACGCCCAACGGAACGGAGTCACTCTCCACGCCTTGGGGCAACAAGCTCTGCCAGAAGTACGATTATTCCGCGTCCTCCTGGACCGGGAACTACTGGATCTACAACAACGTCCTGATGAAGATGTCCATGGTATCGGTCTACAGCAGTGGCGGCTTCACGTACACCTCGACGATAACGTACACCCTGGCGGACACGAACCTGACGAGCGTAACCGGCTGATGGAAACCTCTAGCCTATGAGGGGCTTCGCCCCCCTTCCTTCTTCTTTACTCTTCTTCTAGGGCGCGTTCCTTCGCCTCTCCATGCTCATTGGCTTCCGCAGGTCATCCGTATAGCAGGTCACATGCGACTCTTGAACAAGATGATCGCGGCCGCAACGACCCGACCGCTATGACCGCTCCGATCACAGTCTAGGCGACGTCCGGTGAGGGGATGGCGGACGCTGAACGTCTCCGATCCAAGACCCCCTAATCGAGGGCGCCAGTGACGCTCATGTAGTACCCCGCGCCTGTGGTCCGGTAGGCGAGCTTGACCATCTCCAGGAAGACGGGATTGATTTCCTCATTGCATTCGATCCGTGAAGCCAACGACCCCGTCAGGTCCGCGAGTCGGCGAAGCATGTCTGGCGTTATGGAGATGATGCCCTCTCCCGAGGCAAGGCCGTTCGCCCGGGCGGCGAACTGATCATAGGTGTGCTGGAGCACGCGGGCCATCATGAGCAGCTCCCGATCGTATTTGAGCCGCAGGACGCGGTCCGCCGCGCCGTAGGCGGCGCTGAAATAGAATAGCTTCTTCGCCGACAAGAACGTCTGGCTGGCCTTCGCTCAAGCCATCGACTATGGCTACTATCTGCATAATGTGCTCGGAGACACAGCGGTGCAGCCGAACGGGCCGATACCAATGGGCATGTTCGGGTACGACCCCTCCGTCCCGAAGTACGATTTCAACCTGACGAAGACGGCCGATTATCTTAAGAAGGCCCTGGACCCGTCCAACCCGACGAAGAGCTACGCGGAGACCGGGTTCACCCTGAAGCTCTATTACAACCTGGGGAACACGTACCGCCAGGCGTTCATGGAATCGCTGAAGCGGACCTTGGAATCGCTGAGCCAGAACGCCAGCCTGGGCATCTCCGGCAGCATCTCCATCACGGTGTGGCCAATGGACTGGCCATCCTACGTAAATGCCAGGACCCTGCACCAGTTAGGCCTCGTGCCCTTGGGGTGGAACGTGGACTACCCGGACCCGGACGACTTCGCGAACCCCTTCTGCCATCAGTACGGAACCTTCCCCTCCATGATGGCTTGGGGCAATGCCACCCTCACCAACATGGTGGTGCAGGCGGCCCACGAACTCAACGCGACGCTCCGGACCGGGCTGTACTCGGACATCTCGCGGGCCTGCTACGACAACGCCTACTACCTCTGGACCGACCAGCCGACCGATTTCCACGCCGAGCGCACCTGGGTGAGCGGCTACAGCTACAACCCGTTCCGAAGCGGCCTGAACTATTATGCACTGGACATACAAATCGACCTTCCCTCCGTCCCACGCTCCGTGCACGCTCTAGGGGGAGATGGCTCAGTCGCGCTGAACTGGTCCAAGCCTGCCGATCCGGGTAGCGTCGGGTCGGCGGGATGGAACATCTACCGGGGAGCGAACGGTCGCCAAGAAGGGCCGCATGGTCATACCCATCGCCATCAAAGGGCCCCTTCTTTCAGGTTCTGGCCCGGCGCATCATAAGAGACCTTGGTCCGACGCTTGAAGCGCTGGAACATGGTCAGGACCGGCTTGCCCAGCAACAGGGCGAAGATCACGTTCCCGGTGATGTGCAGGGCTCCGAACGGCAGCCCCACCACGAAGGTGGGAACGAACAGGTTGGGGTCCGCCCGATAGAAGGTGACCCAGCTGCTGAAGTCCATGAGGGTGTTGTACGCCATGCCCAGGATGATGCCGAGCAGGACGATGTCCTTGACGCTGATGCTCTTCATGCGCTGCCCGAGGTAGCCGGCCACGATGCCCACCATGCTCCAGGCCACCATCTCCCAGACGGTCCACGGCCCTTGTCCGAAGAAGATGTTGGAGACCGCCGCGGTCATGGAGCCCACCATGGCCCCTGCCAGCGCCCCGAAGACCAGGCCGGTGACGATGATGAGGAAGGTGCACGGCTTGATGTTGGGCAGGGCAGCGAAGGGGATGCGGGAGGCGGCGGTGATCGCTCCCAGGATGCCGATGAGCGCCACTTCCTTGGAGCTGATCTCCGATTCCTCGAACTTGGCGAAGATGACGCCGATGATCATGAGCATCAGTACGAACGAGAGGATCGCTGCGTACTGGCCGAGCAGGGCGTTCTGGAAGATGGCCATGTAGATCAGGAATGAGGCCATGGCCAGCGAGGCGATGATCATGATGAAACTGAACTTGATCTTCATGTAGCCATGCCTCCCACCTCTTTGGCTAGGGTGATCACCTGCTCGATCGGCACGTCGGCCAGGCGGCCGCCGCACAGCGACATCACCCTGGTGGCGTGCTCGGCCACGAAACGGTAGTCGTGCGTGACCAGTATGGTGGTCATCCCCTGCTCCTTGAGGATTTCGAGGATGGAGGCGAGCTTCAGCTTGTTGTGATAGTCCAGCCCCCGGGTCGGCTCATCCAGGACCAGGATCTTGGGCCTGCCCACGATGATCGAGGCCAGCGCCGCCCGCTCCCGCTCCCCGCAGCTGAGCTCGCGGGGGAAGGTATGCCGGAAGCGCTCCAGGTCGAGGACCTTGAGCACCCAATCCTTTCTCTCCGGCCACTCCTTCTCGGCGACCTTCAGGTTCTTGAGCGTGAACTCCAGCTCCTTCTCCAGCGTCTCCGCGAAGAGATAGACGTTGGGGTTCTGGCCCAGGTAGCCGAGGTCCTTGGCCAGGCTGGCGGTGGTGAGATCGGCGATGTCCCGGCCGAGGAGGACCACGTTGCCCTTCTTGGGCCGCAGGATGCCGTTCAGGTGCTTGAGCAGGGTGGACTTTCCGC
>JAPKYJ010000004.1 GCA_026394375.1 Methanomassiliicoccales archaeon | reverse complement strand
ATGCTTGAGCAGGGTGGACTTCCCGCACCCGTTCAGGCCGATGATGGCGAGGATCTCTTGCCGCCTCACCTCCAGCTCCAGGTCGTTGAGCACCTGCGCCTGGCTGTAGCTGAAGGTGATGTCACGAGCGCACAGCACCACCTCTTCCTCCTCTTTGTCCCGGGCGGTGCGACTGAAATCCGCCAGCAGTCCCGCGGCGCGCAGCTGGGACAGGACCTGCTCCTGCGTGCCGTCGGCCATGATGCTCCCGTTCTCCATGAAGACGATGCGCTTGGCGTAGTGCAGGCAGCGCTCCAGCCGGTGCTCCACCAGGATGATGCCCACCCCCTGCTCCTCGTTCAGGCGGTGCAAGAACCCCAGGAAGAGCGAGGCCGACTCCTCGTCCAGCTGGGAGGTCGGCTCATCCAGGACGATGTACTTCGGCCGCATGGCGATGACCGAGGCCAAGGCCACCTTCTGCTTCTCCCCCCCGGAGAGCTCGGGGATGAAGCGCTTGAAGAAGCGCTCCAGGTCGAAGTATTGGGCGTGGTAGTTGATACGCTCCTTCATCTCCTTCTTGGGAAAGGCCAGGTTCTCCATGCCGAAGGCCATCTCGTTCTCCACATTGGTCATGACCAGCTGGTTCTCCGGGTCCTGGAACACCATGCCGATGGTCCTGGCCAATTGGGCGGGAGGGGTGGTGCGGGTGTCCTTTCCATCCACCGTCACCCGGCCAGAGATGCTGCCGCCGTAGAAATGAGGGACGAGGCTGTTCATCGCCCGGCACAGGGTGGATTTGCCGGAGCCGGAGTGGCCCACGATGAGCACGAACTCGCCCTCCTTGATCTCCAGGCTGATGTCGTGGAGGACGGGCCTTGGCGCCCCGCCATAGGTGAAGGAGAAGTGGTCCAGCTTGATCATCTCGGCCCTCCGATCAGAATGGGGGCGAAGAACAGGACCTCGATGGAAACCACCAGCAGGTCGACCGTCTGCACGACGAAGCGCGAGCCTCCCATGTAGTCCGCGCTCCCGTAGCCCAGGATGAACATCGCTACCCCGAAAGGAATGGCGGCGAGGAACAGGGCGATCATGGCCTTGTCCCGGGTGCTCAGCGGGGTGTCGAAGTAATGGGTGCGGACCCCGGCCCCGAAGCCGCGGGCCTCCATGGCCTCCGCGATCTCCATGGAGCGGTCCATGGAGTTGAGGAGCAGGGGCATCATCACTGGCGCCCGGACCTTGGCCTTCTGAATGATGTTGCCCTGGTCGAACTCCACCCCCCGGGCTTTCATGGCGTCCTCGATGTTGCCGGAGTCGGCGGCGATGGTGGGGTACATGCGGGTGGCGATCGAGAGACCGGTCATGGACTTGAAACCGAACTTGGACATGATCCTCAGCGATTGGTCCGGATGCACGGTGAAGGTCAGGATGGCGAAGGCGCTGACCGCGAGGAACAGGCGGAAGGTCATGCTGACCGCGAAGAGGATGGCCTCCTCCTTCACCTGCACGGGACCGATGCTGAACAGCACGTGGCTTCCCGACCCGAACAGGATGCTGAAGGGGAAGAGGAAGATGGCCACGAAGATGGTGTAGCGCAGTATGCTGAGCGTGGCCTTGAGCACCTTGCCCGCCACCACCACGCACATCACGAAGGCGAAGAGGACCGCGAGGTAGAAGATACTGGATATCAAGATGGAAAGCAGGAAAAGGGCCAGCACGAACACCATCTTCGGACGGGCATCCAGGCGGTGGATGCGCGAGTCCTTGTCCTGATAGGGGGAGAACATTGCCCTCAACCCGGTATCTGGTTCGTCTGGTATTTCCAGGCCACCTGATCTCCATTATCGATGGTGATTATGCTGCAGGCGCGGTTGGCGTACACGCCGTTCACGTAATACTGCCAACCGGGGCCCCCGCCCTCCTGGTTGAACTCTCCGGCGATGGCGGTCACGAATATCCCCAGGGATTCGTTCCTGGAATCGATGTGGAACGGGGCGATCCTGCCCGCCTCCAGCAGCTGTTCGTAGCAGCTCGACTTGCTGGTGACGTTCTTGAACACCCAGGTGGTGCTGCCGCCGTTGCTCGCGCTCGTCATGTGCCATTCGCCCCCGACCAAGGCCCAGGTGGTGAGGTTGCCGGGGTGGATGGGCGCGGGGGCGTCGAAGAACTGGATGCTGATGGTGGTGGTGACGGTCTCGCCGGTGCTCCCGGTGTTGGGGAAGCCGAAGAGGGCTATCACCAGGATGACCACGGCCGCCACGGCCACCAGCACGACGTCCTTCGAGCTGAGCTTCATGTTGCTTCTACTTCCTCCTGCGCATTATCAAAACGGCCAAGGCGGCGACCACCATGATCACGACCACGATGCCGATTATCAGGGTCGTGTCATCCGCGGGGGCGGGGGTCGGCGGGGCGGTGATGGTCACGGTGAACGGGTAGCTCACCGAGGCCCCGGCCAGGTTGGTGACGGTCAGGACCGCGTTGTAGGTGCCCGCGTGCGCATAGGTGTGGTTGGCCACCGGTGCCGTGCTGGTGTTGCCGTCCCCGAAGTTCCAGTTGTAGTGGAAGAGGGTTCCGTTGATCTCCTGCGCCACGAAGTGGCCGATCATGCCGTTCGCGGAGTAGGAGTGGCTCACCGAGGGCGCCACGCTGTTCAGGTTGAAGGCGTACACGACGCCGTTGTCGCAGGCGACGTACAACTTGCCGTCCGCCACCGTGGGCGCGCTTAGAGCGTAATTGGGCGGGTACAGGGCCTTGGTGGAGTACAGCTCGCCCATGTCGCTGATGGCCAACAGCCTGCTGGTAGCTTCGTTCGTCACCAGGAATATCGTGCCGTTCACGCTGGTGGGCGCCGCTCCGGCGAAGTTGGTGCCCAAGGAGAGGCTCCAGAGCAGCTGTCCGTCGAATCCGACCATCTTCACCGCGGTGGGAGTGATGGAGGCGATGCCCCTCTTGGTCAGCACGGCCGAGGCCGGGGTGACCCCGGTGGAAACCTGCCATTGCACTTCTCCGGAATAGCTGATAGCGGCCAGTCCTCCGCCGGAGGCGGAGCTGTCCGTGTAGTTGACGTAGGTGACCACGATCTGGTCCTGGAGAAGGATGGGCGAGCCCCTGACCTTGCCGCCGATGGGCACGGACCAGATCACTCCGGTGCCGTTGGAGGCCAACGCGTACAGTCTGCCGTTCTCCGCGCCGATGTAGATTGTGCCGTTGCGCACGGCCGGGGAAGAGGTGTAGATGCCGGACGCGACGGTCACGTTCCAGGCCTGGGTGCCGTTCTCGTACAGGGAGAACACTTTTCCGTTGCCGGTGCCGAATATGATGTGGTTCCGGTAGACGGTCGGTGACGAAGTGACCCCGTAGGTCATGCCCGAGCCGGTGTCGAAGGTCCACAGGGAAGCGCCATTGCTCGCGCTGAAGGCGTACACCTTGCCGTTAGCGGATGGCACTACCACCATGCCACCAAAAAGGAGTGGGGCCCCGATCTGGTAGCCCACGCCGATGTCCGCCCTCCAGACCTGACCGCCGGTGGCGTTCAGGCAGAAGACGCTGGAGTTGGTGTCGTAGCCGTAAGTGGTCAGGTTGAGCACGCCGCCGGTGACGACGTACTCAAACCCGTTGGCCGCCACGATGGCCGTGTCGATGGCGCCGTTGCCCAGGTCCTTGCTCCAAGCGGCAGTCAGGTTGTTGGGTGTGTAGACAACCTGACCGCCGGTGTTCATGGCATCGTGACGGAAGCTGGCCCAGGGGTAACGGTGCTCAGGGGTGGCCAGGGGCGCGTGCGGGGGTATGAAACTGACGGTGTCGACCCAGGCCGCGTAGCTCCAGGCGATGGCGCTGGTGCTGTTGGCGGCGACGTCGGCCGCGCCCACCCAGGGCATGTCCCAGCGCTCGTTGGTCGAGTTCCAGGTCCAGAAGCTCCAGACCTCGTTCGGCCAGCTGCCGGAGAACCCGCCGATGCTGCTCACGAAGCCGCCGGGGGCCACGAAGGTCAGCCCCAGCTGCTGGACGGCCACTTGGGTAGCATTGAAGGCGGTCATCCCGGGCGTGACGGTGACGTCCACCCACTTGACCTGCCCGTTACCGAAGTCGATCTGGACGGCGCATCTCTCGCTGTCCGCTGCTGTCACCGGCACTGCCATGCTCGCTAGCACCAGCATGCCGAGGAACGTTACTGCCAAGAACTTCATGAACTTCATGAACTTTCCACCTTTAGAGTTGGATGTATCATCCAACTAAGAAGGAATAATGACACCCGGATATTTAACCCCACCGTTCCTCCGGCAGACGCTTCTGGGACGCCCTTTGCGAAGTGCCGACGAATCGTTCCGTCGGAGGTACCCTATGCAACTTCTCGTTGGCACATCCTCAGAAGCTCAAGAAGCACCCGCGCTACTGATGCTGGCTTAATCAGCCACCGTCGCACGCCGGTAGAAAGGGTATGCGTCTCCAAGTATTCAGGGGAATTGAGAAATATGATCTCGAACGCCACTTTGGAGAACCGAAACGGGCCAAGCACAAGAACGAACGATGCGGAGCTAAGGCAGTACGCCTGCCGCGAGCTGCGCTGCAGACTGCCTTTGCTAAGGCTTTGCTGCTGAGCTGGAAAGGGCGGCGGGAAGGTCAGCCTTCCTGCCACCACCCAGCTGTTGCATAATGACCCCCACACCAAGTCCTGACTTTATTCCAACGGAGAAGGGGTTTGATCGTCCTCTGGATCCTCACCTTTTCGAGGCATGCTCGTTCCTCAGGCATGGATCATTCCGACCATGCATGTTGAGAGGCAGTTCAACGCTTCTTTTGCCAGTGCTCCACGATGCGCTTGCCCGTCCTTCCATTCCCGAACGGGTTCCTCCGGGTCCTCCTCTTTTCATCATGAGCCTTGCGGCCTTCAGAATCCGGGTCGGGTCGATTCCTGCCGACAAGTTCGAGCCCACCACCAGGGTCTCGGGGCGCTCCGTGTTCTCGCGCAGGGTGACGCAGGGCACCTTCAAGATGCACGCCTCCTCCTGGATGCCCTCGGAGTCGGTCAGGATCAAGCGGGCGGAGGATTGCAGCTGCAGGAAGTCCAGGTAGGGGTTCGATGAGGAGCACGCCCTGAGCGTCGTAGAACTCGAGGCTCATGCATACCACCTCCGCACGAGCGGGTCAGCTGCCTCAGTGCACTCCGCGCCCGTGCGATACAGGTCCACGATCAGCTGCTGGATCGATACTAGGGACTGGCCGTTCACCCGCTCGCTCTCATAGAACACGTGCTCGTCGGCGACGATGACTTGAAGGTTCCCTACCCCGATGTGGCCGCTCTTGGTGATCAGGTCGTTCCATCGCCTGGCCACGGAAGCACTCGAAATTTGACCTCTTCGCGATGTGCCATGTAGCTTACCTTTGTTGGCAAACATCATCGAACGACGCCACCTCCATCGACATATGGGGAAAAGAGTGGTCATTTTAGTTGATGGCTCTAACTTGTTCTTAAGCTCGAAGAGGTTGGGAAAGAACGTTTGGCCCCCGGATCTCGCTAGGCTCCTCCTACCACACATCGAGGGGGACCTTGACCCGATCCATAGGACCTACTATTTCACGTCGGTCGACAGGAGGAACCAAGCGCAACGCAGGGCGCTCAATCACATGGCCAAGTCAGGCGTCATCGTTCATGACTTCGATCTGAAGGATTATTCTGGTCGAAAGCAATGCGCGAAATGCAACCGCACTTGCGAAGAATGTGGACGGGACCTAAGGAAGAAACCTCATAAGGAGAAGATGGTCGACATTGCGCTAGCCACCAAAGCCATCGAGCTGGCATATCAGGATGATCCCCATGCTCGCATACGAGCTTGACAAGGAGGTCGATGGAATGATCAATCTCTGTTCCATGGTTTGAAAAATTGAACCATGCAGCATCCTATGCCAGGCCATGGGGCATTCGCCCTACTGCATGGGATTTGTATTCGTATGTGAGTGATTGTCCGTGTATAAAAAGGCACGGCATATCTGTAGTTTCATTTTCTGTAAGCGATGTTGCAAAACTGAATCCAACACTTTGACATCATAATTATTATTTGTTATCTATATTAAATCCATCGGCCGATCGTCGATCGTTCTGTCCCGCCCTGATCTCGGATCCATCTTCCCGAGCCGTCTGCCTCTGGGAGGGTTTGGCCGTCGCATCGATGGTCGTGGAATGGAAGGTCCCGAACTGGCACCGGGCCGCTTGATCGGCCCTTTCCCCCTCGCCCTCGATCTCGTCCAGTATGCCAGAAACATCGGGGTGGGTCTTCTGGAGCAGCACGTCGTTGAAAGCGATTACAGAAAGGGTCAGGGGATCGTTCTCCCTGAGGCGGAAATACTCCACGCCCGCGCGCATTCCCGCTGACTCGATGATACCGAACTCCAGGAAGGTGCGGACAACTAAGGTCGAGCTGCCCCTGCTCACTCCGGTCATCCTTGCCAGGTCGGAGACGTTGAACTCAGCCCGCGGTGATGCAATGAGGCGCTCGATGGTCCTCAGTTCCACGGTGTTGCCTAGTACTCCCTCGAACGGACGGTCCTTGGTCTTCATTCGCCACCCTCCATCGTACTGCGATCGGTCTCGGCGCTGATTAATGTGTCGCATAAAATGAGCACCTATGACCGATAAATAATCATAGGCCGCCCCTTCCGCCACGCCATATCCCGATACCGTGATGTGCAAGAGCCCTCAGGCTCGGTCCGGCGACGGCCCAGTAGTTGACCGGGTTCTATTACTTCGATCTCTTAATAGAAGGGTCGAAGAGCATACGGCGAGCTAGGGGGCTCTTGTAGATGGGGGAAGCTAGGGCCGACCCTGCATGAATCGTCTCATTCTTAAGGCGCTATTCTGCTAGAATCGTTCTAATATTACTACGATATCGTTATTATGTCGTAGTGTTATTACTACGATTATGCGGCTAGAGACCACTTTCGAGGATTGGACGAGCTATGCGCTACGCCGAAAGCTTCTGCAGAGGGATGTCGACCTAGACCTGCTGGCCTCACGTTCGATCCGGAAGATCGTCGGGATCACCGGGATGCGGCGCTCCGGGAAATCCAGCGTGCTGATGTCCCTTGCCCAAAGGCTGGACGGCTCTGGCAAGCGGGTAGCTTATGTGAATATGGAAGACCAGGCGATAATCGGCGCCCAGGATTCATGGGATCAATTGCTGGCCTGGTTCGGGGACCAGGAAGGCTGGCTGCTCTTGGACGAGGTCACCTCCGCTCCCGGTTGGAGCGGATGGCTGGCCAAGGCGCATGAGCTGCACAAGGACCAGGTGCACCTGGTCGTCACCTCCTCACGCTCCGGACTGACCCTGCCTCCGAAGGAGCTTCGTGGCCGTCTCCTCCTGACCGAGGTCTTCCCGCTCAGCTTTCCCGAGTACGTGCGCTTCAAAGGGGAGAAGCTGGAGCGAACGTCGGTCGGGAGGAGCAGAGCGGGCGCCATGCTGGACGACTACCTGCGCTGGGGAGGGATGCCGGAGGTCGTGCTCCAGGAGGATGAGACGGAGCGCAAGGCTTTGCTCAACGCCTACTATCGCGACATCTTAGGGCTGGACGTGGCGCTGGCGGTGAGATACGAAATGGCGGAAGTGGAGATGATCGGACGCTACCTCCTGAGGTCGTCGTACTTCAGCGCAGGAAGGTGCCTAGCTTATCTGCAGAGCGTGGGCTTCCGGACCAGCAAGGAGAAGTTGCTGGTGCTGGAGGGGCTGCTGCGGGAGAGCTATCTCTTCCATTTTTCGCCCATATTCTCATTCGGGATAAAGGACCGGGGCCAGTACCCCCGGAAGTGCCTGCCGGGGGACAACGGATTCCTTAGCGCTATCGTTGGGGACGTCAGCGAAGGGAGGATGTGGGAGGCCGCGGTCTATCAGTCGATGCGGTCCGGTCTGCCCATAGGTGAAGAGCTCTGCTATTGGAAGGACGTCCGAGGAAGGGAGGTGGACGTGGTAGAGAGGGAGGGGGACATTATCCACATGGCGGTCCAGGTCTGCTCCGACATGAGAGAGGAGCGTACCAAACGCAGGGAGATAGATGCCTTGGTCCGCTGTACGGCTCAACTCCGAGCCAGGAGATCGGTCCTGATCGGGGATGAGGAATGGACGAAGGAGATCGAGGGCGCGACCGTCGAAGCCATTCCTCTATTGGATTGGCTCACAGGACAAGCGCGTGGTTCGCAGCCGAGGAATGAACGCCCCGTTGAATGATCTGAATGTTGATCTCAGAGCCTGCTAATCTGACTTATCAAGAAGCAAGTGGCAAATTCAACGCAGAGGATGCGTCCTCCTTTTTCACTTGACTTCCCGTGTTCTAGGCACAGAGTCGTTCGAGGTCGAACTCCTCTCGCGAGTGCGGGGGCGAGTGGGAAAGATGACCGGGACGCCGAGGAGCTCGCTCGTCCTTTGCCTGCCTTTGATGATGCCTCTGAGCTTGCGCTCGTCGTTTACGTTCTCCTGTCGGTGCGCCGTGGCGAGGATGTACTCTTGCTTTTTGCGAAAGAATGCGATGGCAGTCGTCTCAGGCTCCCGGTCCCTCGGACATCTGACAAAGGTATTGTGAGAGTCGGCCGGCGTCCCTTCGCCAGGACTGGAGGTGCCGGAGCGATTCCTTGGTCCGCTCCGGGTCTTGGTCCATCGATGCTACGTCCTTGATGGCGCTGTCCAGGAAATCGGTGATTGCATCTACCGTCGCACCCAGCTCGGAGATGAGCTCGTGATCCCCTCGCTCGATGGCGGACTCCAGCCGTCTCAGGTCCTGGATTGCCTGTACCGCATTAATGCCGACGCTCGATTCGAAGTCGCTGGCTATCTTGTAGATAGGAGTCTCCGGATCGTGCGCCGCCGCGTGCATGTCCTCCAGTCCGCGACGTAGGCCTTGCGACAGAGATAGCGCTTCCTTGATCTCCGAGCCTGAGACGGCGAGCATGAGGGATTCTTTGGTCGCTAACGGTGATATACTTTCGCACGGCGCGGGGTTCGATCTAGATCGAGCGCTTTGATCAGGTGATCGACGATGCGCTCTCCTGCCTTCCCATCCCCAAAGGGGTTCTTCCATGTCCTCGGGACGTCGAGCATCTTCATCGATCTGGAGAGTATCTTCTTTGACGTGGTGCCGGAACCGTTGCGCGCGCTCCCCTTGCGTAAAAAATCCATTCTCGTCCGTCAGTTCAGGTTGCTTTCGATCATGTCGCTGCTGACGCCAGTCCCGAACGGTGTGTTCACGATCACGGAAACGGTGGATGTCTCAACTGGGGCCAATGACACGCTCTTCGAATTGATGTACGTGCCGGAGGGTTCGTATATCGCGACTTGGATCGTCTTTGAGCCAATGGTGTCGCCGAAATCGGTGACCTTCACGTTCACGGTGACGTCCCCGCTGATAGGGTTCTGGCTGAGCGTCGCCGAAACGTATCGGATGTCTGGCCTAGGGATGTGAGGAGAGTTCTGACCATCGTCCCCGTCATTATTCTGCGAACCCTTTGGCATAACAGTATGAGCGAGCGCCGCGACCATGACCATAATCCCTAGCACGACGACAGCCAAGAGAATCGAGTTCCTTGGGTTCTTTAGCCTTGGCTGGGTATTTGCACCTTGAGAGAAGATACTGGACATGCTTGCGCAAGGTTGGAGGGCTCAATGTATGATTTGCATCAGCGCCATCGCGGCCAATTCTATTGCTAGAGGGACCAGGTGTCATATCAAAAGCCTGCGCCGCATTGGGAGATGAAACTGCGCCGCATGACTGACGACAACGATCTAGCCTCAAGGTAGCCGTCACGGACTGCAGCATACCAGTCTGTTGCCTCTCATTGCTAAATCACGGTTATCCATAGGGTGTACCATGATGTACCGACGAGCAAACCAGTGTTCACCAAGATGTAATAGTACCCATCCGAAGTCACTGTAAAGGAGATATGCTCCGTTACTCCCAAGTTCTGCGACGAGGCCAAGAGCTCATAACCCGAATAGCCGGATCTGAGGAACAGATCTCCGCCTCCAAAGGTGTCTCCCAGCATTTGAATGTCCACAGTCTCTCCCGCGAACAGGTACACCCCAAAGACATCGAGTGAATCACCGAGGATGGAGGTGCTCTCGCTCCAGGCAGTGTCTGGCGTAAGGTAGACCGCATCGACGTAGCTGCCCGGTGTGTCAAACGCCGCGAAGGTCCGTGTGTACACTTTATTCGAGTCGGAGTAGAACCCGTCGACATCATATACGCGGATAACGAAGTAATAGATGGTCTCCGCATCAAGCCCAGTTATTGTGGCCTGCGTGGATGACTGGGTGCCTATATATCCCACCAGTGTTGCGATGCCAGGAGCGAAATCGGGATTTGTGCTCCGGTAGAAACCATACGCATAGAAATCATGGTCCCCATTGGCGGACCATCTTAGGTCGACTTTCATGCCATCGCTGGTCGGATTGACTGGCAGGTACTGAACCACAGGGATTGGCAGGGCGGCGTTCAACCACATTACCAGCTCGGGACTGCTGAACCATCCTGGTTCGTTCTCGTCCCGATTTCCCGCGTTGTCCAGGCACACCGCTATCAAGCCCACGTATCCATCGCCCAGGAAGGAAACATTCAACAGAACCGTTCCATCCCCAGGGGATGAATCGTATCCCAGCAGCACCCAGTCCTTGAGGATTCCATCAATGTTATCGCAACTGTAGATGCTCACGTTCTTCGGTCCAGAGGAGGGAGCGGCATCGGCGTATTGATAGAGCACTTCGATTGTTTTGCCGTATGCCGTTGATGGCCCAGTGACCACCGCTTGGGGCGGTACCGTGTCGACGAAGGTGCTAGCATCGGACCCTGAGGGCGCGGCCTCGTAATTGTTCGAGTAGTCGATGGCCCTAGTGTAGAATCGATACGCTCCGTTCCCTTTCCCTTCTGTGCTGAATGTGAAGTCCCAGCCAAAAAGGCCTTTTGTGACGTTTCGACCCATCGTCCATTGACCGTCGTCCTTGCTGTACCATATCTCGACCGCCTGGATTCCCTGATCGTCGTGCATATCTACTGGCAGAACGAACGAGAGGTCGTTTTGATAGTCATTCATTGGCCTCACGAATGAGGTTGGCGGCGTAACATCAGGCTCGTGATCCAATATGCGGAAGCGTACGGTCTTGCTTTCGGAGTAGCCATCGAAATCCCTTGCCCTGATCGTCATTGTGTAGTCGCTGTTGCCAAGGAAGAACTCCGCAAGAGTGCTTCGCCTAATGCTGTCCCACCACCACAGGTCATCGGTTGACCAGATTCCTTTGCGAAGCATTGGGATGGGGATCCAGATGCTGACGTTTCCGATCAGCGGGAGGTCCTCCCTTGTCAAATAGACCTCGAGCCATAGAGGGAAGTCCACAGTGTCCGTGACCTCGAACGTCACGTTCAGACGACTGAGCGGTACCTCTGAGCTGTCCATTGGGGCGATGATGTTCAAGACCGGAGGCTCGTTGACAGCCGCCTCCATCGAGAACGCGACAACGAAACCATTCGGGAAGAGGCCGTACAGCCAGTTCTCCTGACCATTGACTATTGGATCCGTGATGTTCGATGGAACGAGAAGAGAAAGAAGCGTGCCAATGACCGGATGCTCAGGTATCACCTGCTGCTGAATGTACGCGTCTATCGTATTGAATACGGAATCGATGTCGATGTAGACGCCTTCGATGTGCCGCAACGTGGGCCAAAGGTGCGTTTCGCCAGTCCCGGCCGCCAGGTATATTATTGGCACGTGGTAGACATCGAGCGGCCCATCGAAGTAGAGTCCCTCGTACAGGCACAGGTCAAGAGGGAATGCCTCGACCACCTTCCCGGCGAAGGGGAAAAGAGAACCTACCATGCCACCGACGATCTCTTTGAGCGACACTCCGACCACCATCGCGTCGAATGCGACCTTGGCGCTCTCGATGCCATTCCTTTCCTGCAATTGGATCCCTTGTTGCAGTTCCTTGACCGTCGTCTGGACCGCACCCTCGGCGATATCGATGAGCGAGTCCGCGACGACCACCGGGACATCAAGACCGGCTCCGAAGAATTCGCTTGGATCGTACAGAACTCCTTCCAGGTACAGGTGCCGGAGAGCGGAGTCTTGGTGCTGGTAGTTTGGCACTATGCCCACGGCAGCGTAGTGCCATGCCTCGGTCCCATCGTTCTTCAGGATGTCGGAGAAATGTTCGTCGACCATCAGCAGGAAAGCGGGGTTGCGGAAAGTGGTGATCGTATTGAGTCGATCCACGACCATCGACGCCAGGCCGAGCAACTCGCCCAGGCTATCGCACATCGTCTGGGCATCTATCGCCACGCAATATGCATTGATCGACTCTGAGGACACCATAGAGCTGCCGGGATTCGCTTCCACAGCCTGCCAGAGGTCGGAGACGCGGTGCTGGTACATGACGGCAGGCGCAATCGATACCACTACACCGATGTGCATCGTGAAGGCTGGGAGCAATGAAGAGAAAGAGAAAGACCCGGCATCCAATCCCATGGTCTTCTGCGCCACCTTAGACAGCTCCGAAGGAGCGATCCCTATCTCACATATGCCCTTCATTTCGGCGATGTCCTCCAATGGGCAGAGGGCGAACCACAGATCCTGGTCGGATGATGTTAGACCGTCTTGCGCAATCACCGCGACGCCCATCTCAATCTTCGAGGTGAACTCCTTGATCCAGGTCGTGCCTTCGATGCTGAAGACCGAGGCAAGCCTGTTGACATCATCAGGCACGATCACGTCCAGGACGTCCCCTCTGACCGTCTGGACATCGGTGTACTCGGCGCCGTCCACCATCAGGAACTTGGTCGTCACTCCTGAGAAGGCGAAATCGAACTTGGCCTGCAGGTCAGATGCCTTGGCGAGGTCGATGTCGGCGAGGAGAGAGGACGGGTAGGCGTCGGCTATCGCTAGCATCTCCTCCATCGTCATCACCGTGCCGCTCAGGCGGATCGTGTTGAACAGGCACGGAAGGGACATGTCAGGCGCTATCCAAACGTAGTCATCGTTTCCGTCCGTCGCCGCTCCGTAGGTGTAGCCATCATAGACGAGGCTGACAGAGGTGACTTCAACCTCGATATTCCTACCTCCTTCAAAGGTTGAAAGCTGACCGAATTGCGCCACCTCATCGTCTTCAATCTGATTGCTGAGAAGCCTGTAACTGTCTCCTTCTTTCGCCAGCTCGAACGTCCCGCCCGCGAACCCGTTAATATGTTCCGTCGCTACGACCTTGATCGTTTCGGATTGATCGCTACTGGCACTGACCGGATGTCCGACTAAGTAGGCCGTCGGCGTTGCCTCGTTCCCACCCACGAATTCGGATTGAACCAAGACGCCTTCCCAAAACTCAGTTGCTGTGCCCGTTCCACCCGGTCGAGCCAGAAAGAAAACAGCAGCAACTCCTGCGATGAGCAAGACGCCAACGATGCCAATCGTGATTAACTTGACACTGATCATCCCATGGGTGTCAACCGCAGAATGTCCTTTCTTTGACATTCCCTAACCTCCGAAAGTCGAGGTCATCGAGAAACCATAACGTGGAGAGACGAAAAACCCTTTGCCGATGGTCTCAATCGAGGTCATTCTGTCTCGCGGCTCGGAATCGCGGAGACAATACAGAGGGCGATCGGCCCCTGAACTGAGAGACTGCCTTTCAGTCGTTTCGTTGACAGCGCACTGAATAGGCGCGACGGTTTTTCACAATCATTATTTCCTTGAAAACGGAAGCCTATCTTATGGGAAAAGACAAGGGTCGGCACCGGCAAATGCGGGACAAGCTACTGGAAATCATTGAGGATAGGCTAGATAAGGAACAGATAAGAACGTCCCATGATGAGAAAGGGGATATCAAGCTCAAGTGGTCAGATAAGGGACCAATCATGTCTGAGCCGGATCTGATAGTAACTAAGGATGGACGTGTCTTGATCATCGAGATTGAACTGTCTAGCGCACCGAAACATATCCTTGGAGTAATCCACGCCAATGCCTTCGGGAAGTTGGCGACTCTAAGGAAGATGTGCCCAGTTAGTATGGCCTCACCTTCGGTTCTGGTGGTCCTAGATAACTCCCGCGGACAGATTACGAAACCTGGCAGCGAGAAGGCTCTTCAATTAGTAGCAATCCTGAAGGACAAGGCTGCCTCTGAGAGGCTCGACTATGACGTTGTCTATGATGAAAAAGAAAGCGAGACTGGCGTCATGAGGGCCGATCAGCGCATCCGAGACTGGCTTGCACGCGGCCATCTGAGGTGAAGACCCACCAGGGACAACGACCATCCAGACTTGTGTGTTGAACGGAGCCCGAGGATGTCGACCTCGTGTGTGTTCGCCTCCTTAGGAATGTTGCTCAGCTCGGGCCTAAAGTACGAATCAGATGCTCCACTATCCTCTCTCCCGTCTTCCCATCCCCAAAGGGATTCTTCCACGTCCTCGGGACGTCGAGCATCTTCATCGACCGGGAGAGTATCTCTCTTGGCTTGGTGCCGGCGAGCAGGTTCGCTCCGACCTGGATGGTCTCCGGTCGTTCGGTGTTGTCGCGCATGGTTACGCAAGGCACTCTCAGAATGCAGGCCTCTTCCTGCACTCCGCCCGAGTCGGTGAGGATCAGCTTGGCGTTCGATTCCAGCATGAGGAAGTCCAAGTAGCCTACTGGATCCAACAGTTCGAGGCCTTTCGTCGATAACATGAACTTGCCAATGCTGTTCCGGGTCCGGGGATGAGCTGGGAAGATGACCCTCAGCCCCGTTTCCCTTCCTACGGTTCGTAGGCCGTCGAGCATCCCGCTTAATCGCTCGCGATAATCGACGTTTTCCTGCCGATGCACATTCATTTGGATATTTCATCCTGACTCTCTCGGCTATCTCTCGGAAGGGAAGGTCGGAATGCCACATCAGGGCATAGATGTCGCATGCGTCCTTGATTAGCATATCCTCGCGGTCCCGACTCACGATCGATCTCAGTTTTATAGCGAGTAGGTGCTCAGGGGGAGGCCCTCATATCATGAGGTAGCCAGTTTGCCATTAACCATTGTCAAACGGAGGGGAATTGACATAAACCCATTCCTATTTCTTTTCTTGAAAATAGGTTCAAATCAACTCATCCGCATTGAGAAACAGGGGCAATAGGTAATATCGCAGAATGGCCCCCTTGCGTGCTATAGCGTGTCAATCAGAGGCTGGCTCTACCAGACTAATGTCTTCTGTCCACTTCTTCAATTCCTTATCCTCGACATACTGATACTCGGTCTTGACGACCAAAGTTGCAAGGCTCTTCTTGGATTTGTCGAGATTCTCATCGAGACAAATATCACCAACTCCGTCGTCCTTTGCGGCATTTTCGGATGGAAGCAGCTCTCCATGGCGGAATGCCATATAAGGAGGGCAGGACGGAGGTGGAACTGGAACGGCCATTGTAGCGGTCATGTAGATCATCATGGCGGTACTCATGCGTCTTGAAACCGATGCACGCTGCGCGACCTCCGCTCGGACCGCAATCAGAGTTGGAAAATGAAGGGGAAGGGGTTTGTCCGTTCTCGCCTACTTCTTGCCCTTGCGCTTGCGCAGGACGAACCGCGCCGCCACCAGCACCACGGCGATCTCGACCACCGTCAAGATGACTGACAGCATAATCCTGATAGGCATATAGTCGCTCGCCGGGCTGGTCGTGATGCTGCCGATCACCAGACCGGAGCTGGTGACCTTCGCGGCCACGGTCTTGGTCTCGATGCCCGGGCCGCTGATGGTGAGGATATGGTTGCCCGGGGAGGCCATGATGGTGAAGTTGCCTTGAGCGTCTGTCTTCACCGATGTGCCGTTCTCCAAGGCGACCTTGATACCGGCCAGACCGTTACCGCTGGCATCCACTATCTTCCCGCTCACGGGGACTATGGTAGGCACCAGGACGGAAATGGCGGCGCATTGGGCTCCCTCTCCGACGGCATTGACGGCACTCACCTTGTAGTAATAGGTGGAGCCGGCCGTCGCTGCCGCGTCAACGAACGTGGTCGAGGTGCTGTTGCCGATGTGGGCCACACTTACGGCCGAAAGGCCGCGGTAGACCTTGTAGTGAGTGATAGGGCTGCCGCCGGTGCTGGCCGGCACGGTCCAGGTCAACGTGACCTGGCCATAGATCGCCCTGGCATTCGGTCCGGTCGGCGTTCCCGGCACGGTCATCACGGTGGCGTTGCGGATGTTCGAATCGAGCGAGTCGCCAGCGGCGTTCACGGCCTTGACGGCGAAATAGTACTTTGTTCCAGCTGTCAATCCAGTGACGCTCACCGTGAGGTTCGTCGCCGGCAGAGTACCTCCGAACTGAGTAGTTGGATCGACCATTCCGTAATAGACCTTGTAGCCGGTGATCGGCGTACTGCCATTGTCGGTGGGAGCAATCCAAGCCAAGACCGCGCTGTTGATCCCCGCAATGGCGGAGGTCAGCGCCGGAGCGCCGGAAACGGTGTACACGGTGATGGCGGTCTGCTCGCCCCAGGCGGTGCCCACGACGGTGTCGGTGGCCCTGACCCACTGCTCGCCGGTGGTGGTCAGCTTCACGCCGTTGGCGAAGTTCTTCACGCCAGCATCGGCCGGGATGAAGGAATAGTTCGCCGGCAGGAGGGTGCTCGCTCCATGATCGGAGGAGGTGAAGTTGATCGTCCCGGTGTAGTCGGTCTTGACGTTGTTGTACACATCGTAGGCGTTCACGGTGGGCGAGGTCAGCACGCCAGCGACCACCGGATCGATGATGCCGACCAAGGTGAAGTGTTCCAGCGCCGCCGGGGCCACGGTTACGGTCTGCGCGCCGACCTTGCCGAGGATGATGTTGGTCACGGTAACCGTCTGCTCGCCTGTGGTGGTCAGCTTCACGCCGCTGGTGAAGGTGTGTGTGCCGCCATCGCCCAAGACGAAGGTGTAGTCAGCTGGCAGAACGGTGGTCTCCCTCACATCGGTGGAGCTGAAGTGGATCGTCCCGGTGTAGGTGGTGTTGATATTGTTGTACGCATCGTAGGCGGTCACGGTGGGCGAGGTCAGCGCGCCAGCGACCACCGGGTCGGTGATGCCGACCACGGTGAAGTGGTCCAGCGCGCCTGGGTTGATGGTGATCGCAGCGCTCGTCTGTGATATCGTGCCATTGGTTATGGTGATAGTCTTGGCGTCGCCTGCGATCGTCTTCAGGATGAACCCTGCTCCGGGGAAGGTGTGCGTACCGGTGCCGGTAACGAAGGTGTACTTGACTCCAATGGTGTATGGAAGCACCGCTGCCATGTCCGTGGAGGTGAAGTAGACATCGCCAGCATAGTCGATCTTGACGTTGCTGTAGGCGTCTAGGGCGGTGACCACCACTCCGGCCGTCCACGGAGTTCCAGCCGTGCAGCTTGCCGGGGCTCCTGTCATAGTGAAGCTGACCAGAGGGCCAGGGGTGACGGTAATCGTAGCGCTCGTCTGTGATATCGTGCCATTGGTTATGGTGATGGTCTGGCTTGCGGTAGTCTTCAGAGTGAACCCCGCTCCAGGGAAGGTGTGTGTACCGGTGCCGGCAACGAAGGTGTAATGGCTTCCAAGGGTGTACGGGAGCACGGCAGCTGTGTCCGTGGATGTGAAGTAGACCTGGCCGGTGTAGTCGGTCTTGATGTTGCCATAGGAGTCTAGGGCGGTGACCACCACTCCAGCAGTCCACGCGGTTCCGGCTGTGCAAGATGCAGGCTCTCCGGAAATGGTGAAGCTAGCTAGCGCACCTGGGGTGATGGTGATCGTGGCGCTGGTGCCGATGATTGCTCCATCGGTCATGGTGAGGTTCTGCGCGCCCACGATGTTGAGCGCGAACCCGGTACCCAGGAAGGTCTTGGTACCCGACGAGAAGGCCTGCGCGGCCGGCAACGTGCCGGCGCAGGATGCGATCCACACCGGGCTGCCGGCGTAGCTGGTCACGGTGTTGTTGTAGAAGTCATGAGCCGTGACCACGACATCGTTGGTGATGATCGTCCAGGGGGCGCCAGCGACGAAGGACAGAGTTCCGCCAACGGCCACATTGAAATGGTCGAGGACGGCGTGCGTGACGGTGATGGCGGCGCTCGTTTGCGATATCGCACCGTCGGTTATGGTGATGGTGCGGCTGGTGGTGGTCTTCAGGGTGAACCCGGCTCCAGCGAAGGTGTGCGTGCCGGTAATGCCGTCGAAGGTGTACTTGGCTCCAGAGGTGTACGGGAGCGCCGCGGCCGTGTCCGTGGAGGTGAAGTAGACATCGCCGCAGCGCCGGTGCTGGTCATGGTGACGACGGTGGAGCTGTCGGTGGTGACGGTGTTGTTGAAGGCATCATGGGCGGTGGCGGTGCCGGACCAGCCTACCCCCGCTACCTGCGAGAGGCCGGAGGCGACGTGATAGTGGTCGATGGCCGCTGAGCCGATCACGATGCTGCCGATGCTGCCGGTCTTCCCTCCGGCCGAGGTGGCGGTCAGGGTGATGGTCTGGGTCGTGTTGTCCTTCACGTAGAAGGTGGCGACGCCTGCGGACAGGGTGTAGGTGTTGCCTGGAGTGACGTAGCCGCTGGTGGTATAGAACACCGCAGCGCCGGTGCTGGTCATGGTGACGACGGTGGAGCTGTCGGTGGTGACGGTGTTGTTGAAGGCTGACGGTGTTGTTGAAGGCATCATGGGCGGTGGCGGTGCCGGACCAGCCTACCCCCGCTACCTGCGAGAGGCCGGAGGCGACGTGATAGTGGTCGATGGCCGCTGGGGTGACGGTAATCGCAGCGCTCGTCTGTGATATCGTGCCATTGGTTATGGTGATGGTCTGGCTTGCGGTGGTCTTCAGGGTGAACCCGGTCCCGAGGAAGGTGTGCTGACCGTTGTCGCCCCCGACGAAGGTGTACTTGGATACGGAGGTGAACGGAAGCACCGCGGCTCCGTCCGTGGAGGTGAAGTAGACCTGGCCGGTGTAGTCGGTCTTGATGTTGCTGTAGGCATCGTAGGCGGTGACGATCACATCATTGGCCGTGGTGGTCCAGGCGGTCCCGGCGACGCAGGATGCCGGGTATCCGGTCATGGTGAAGCTAGCCAGGGTGCCTAGGCCCATCGTCAATCCGTTCCAAACTCCCCCTGGGGCGGGGAAGTTCGAGGCGGCGTAGGCGTGGCCTCTTATTCCGGTGTCTGTGCCTAGGATCCAATCCGCACCAACGGTGGTCGGTGCAACGAGTCCATAGAATGTTATTGAGGTCAGGGAGGTGCAGGAGGAGAACGTCCCGTTCCCGATGGACGTGACGCTGCTGGGGATGACCACGGAGGTCAGGGAGGTGCAAGAATAGAACCCATTAATTCCGATGGACGCGACTGTGCTAGGCATCGAGAGAACTTTGGTAATAGTATGCCCCTGAGTATCATTGAAACAATTCGCGGCAATTGTTGTAAGTGCAGTTGTTCCACCATCCAAGCTAGTAGGTATGTTTATTTCTGTGCTTCCACTCACCCAAACTACTCCAGTAAGTATCGCAAGAGAAGCGTCATCATAGTGCCACTCCCACCCGTCTTGGTCTAGATGAGCGTCGGCGGCTGAGACGTTCCCGCTCGCCATGACGACGAAGAACGCACCTAATAGCAACAGCAAGATGAAGATCGTGGATTTCACGTATGTCCCTATTTTCTTTTCCATGGAAGCATCCCACACTGACATTTCAACTCAGGTCAAATCGAATGAATTGCAGTCTGATTGGCCCGATTTACACATTAATTACACATTAATGTTTGCAGACAATAAGTATGTTGCATCAACGCAACACTCTTTCAGGGTATAGAAGAATTAAAGGCACCAGTCGTTCTAGTCTCTCCAAGATGCCGGGGGGTTGTTGATTGTGCCTATTGATACGCGAAAACGAGCGACGAACGTGATCATGTCGGTCATGGTGGTGATTTCGCTCACCGTCATAGTCATAGGCATCGCCTCGCAACCGAACTCCGGAAAGCTTGTCCCGCTCACCCTTGTGACCGGAAGCTACATGGAATGGACGAAATACCTCGGCACAGATGGATCGAACGAATCCGAGGTCACGTTGCGCATCACGGTCTTGAACGTCGACGGAGACAATATCACAGCCAAGATGAACGCGACCTATTGAACCCCTCCCTCGAACTATGTGGAGTATGTTGTGAACCTAACCCGCAGCGAATTCCTCAGCCCCATCATGGTCGCGTTCACCACCGCACCGCCCAGCTCGATCAAGACGCTGGACACCGCCTTCGGACCGCGGGAGTGCAGCGTCTACGAACTTCACTTCGAAGACGACGACAGTTACAACATTTGGGAGGGGCGCACGAACGGCGTGTTCTACCGCGTGGAATATCATTCCTCTAGCAACGAATATCTGGGGGAGGACCATGTCTGGGTGGTCAATGGGGGCAACATCCCGGAGCTGTAGGCCGCGCTCGAGCCGAGGACTGGACGATAATGAACAAACTTCTTATGCGTTTGAATACATTTTGTAATCATGCTTGAACGGTTGCTCACTTCGAAGGCTCGCGTCAAGCTCCTCACGCTGTTCCTAATGAACCCCGAGCGAGGATTCCACATCAGGGAGGTGGCCCGGCTCACCGAACTGAACATCAACGCAGTCCGCAGGGAGCTCGCCAACCTTGAGGCCATAGGACTACTGACGAGCAAGCCTGCAGCTAATACGAAGGTCTATTCCGTAGACCAAAAGATGCCGATTCTCCAAGAGCTGACATCGATCATATTGAAGACCGAGGGCGTGACACGGATGTTGAAGGAGAACCTGGCTGAGATCGGTTACATCGAGAGCGCTTTCGTCTATGGCTCGTTCGCAAAGAACGAAGCGAAACTGACCAGTGACGTCGACCTTTTCATCATCGGCTCGGTCGATGAGGAGAAGCTGATAGGGGTAATCCACATGGCAGAGGAGCAGACCTCTAGAGAGATCAATTACGTCGCATTCACGCAAGAAGAATTCGAGGAACGCAGGCGCAAGGAAGACCCGTTCGTAACCAACGTCCTTAGGGAGCCGAAAATCATGCTGATCGGGAGCGCTCCATGACGCTCGAGGGTCTTGATATCCAGGGCGCCGTGCAGAACCACCTGCTCAGCTCGAACCTCGATCTGAAGGTCAACGCTTCGTAGGTCGTCGTCATCTCATCCTGGCAGCGCTCAGCGGAACTCCGACAGCCCAATGCCTTCCTCGCCGGACCAGACCCACTCCCTCTTCTTCTTGGACTTGGTGGCAGCGTGCACCGTGAGCTCCGAAGCTCGCTTTCTGTTCGGAGCATATCCCTCCCAGCATGAAAGGCCCTCACGCATCTCCCACATCTGGTATGGATGCTCCGTCTCCTCGTAGCCGAGCTTGCGCAGCAGCGCCTGCGTTTCTTTCTTGGGGCTCTCGACCCAGATGGATGACATCCTCGAATATGAGATGAAATCGCGCATCATTGCCGTCGCCACCCCTTTGCGCCTATGCTCTTTCCTGACGAACACCTGGTTGATGGTGAGCGGATACCAGACAGTGCCTAGGGCAGAAGGATGACGCATCGGATGTCCCTCAGAATAGAGGTAGTATCCGACCGGCTCAGGAAGGCCGTTCGTATCGGTCCAGGCGATCTTGGCTTTTTGCAGGGATCTGTCGAACAGAGGAAAGCCCGGATCGCATTCGATGGCCTGCATCTGCAATATGTGCAGGATGTAGCGCTCTCTATAATCGCGGACGTTGCGCAGTCGGAGCGCTTCCGGTGCGACCTTAGCCTGCGCTTCGAACGCGCCAGACGTCTCTCGGCATGAGGGAGAAGATAGCTGAAGCTCGCTCAGAGACCCCATGTGCATCCCACCTAGTACCTGTCAGACAGATATCAGACGAGGACATTATAAAAGTTTTCCCAGGGGTGCCCGAAAGTGAGAATATGTGGCTATGACAATTGTGCGAATCAATGCACACTTCTTATCATGTCTGACAACGAGGACAATTGCCGCCAGGGCAGTTCCCTTCATCACTTCCAATTCACCAGTATCTTCTCCCTCTCGAAGGCGCGCGTGGCCAGGACGAACACCAAAGCATCCAGGCAGAGCACCGCCAGCCCGAAGAGCGCCATGTTCTCCAGGTTCAGGGTGATGAAGCCTGCCAATCCAATCATGAAGAAGGCTATGATCGGCAGGATGACGATCGAACCGATCTGCTGCGACGTTCGAACGTCCGATACCTTGGCCGAGACGATGACGTTGAATAGCACACTCAGAATGCATACCAACGGAGCGACCAGGAACACTCCCACCAGCCAGACATAGTTGGGCAGAATGTTGTAGCCCAGTATCGGGCTTGTGACCACATCCACGATGATTATCGTCGGCACGAGCGACAACCAAGTAACTAGCGTGGCCGGGATGAATATCGCCAATGTCTTCCCGAGCAGCAGCTCCAGATCGGTGGTGGGCGTGGCTAGCAGCGGCTCCAGGGATCGGTTCAGCTTCTCCCCTACGAAGGAGTAGGATGCGATGACCGTGGGAATGATGCTCGGAATGAGAATGAAGAACATGAGCAGAGAGTTGATCAGGATCTTGAGAAAGTATTCGGACTGGCTCTCCTGCCCGAGGAACAGCGAGCCTTGGGTGTTGGAGCTGATCACGATACTGGTCCAGATGTTGCAGTGCAGCACGCTCGAGCTTTTCACCGTGACCGAGGTTAGATTGGAATCCCTGACCACCACGTAGGTCAGATTGCACTCCTGGAACTCGCAGCGGAACGTAATACAATCCCGCAGATCGCAATGCACGAAGCGAATGTTCGCGAACGAGGTGTTGTTGAACTCGATGTGCTCCGTTTCCGCCGCGATGTGTATCTTCAGATCCAACGGATGGTCAGCGGGGGGCGTGGCGAAGGAGGCGGTGGGCACGAGATAAACGATCGGCAGGACGACCGCCATGATGATCGGCATGAGCACCAGCGAGTAAAGGATGTACTTGTTCCGGCGGAACTCGGAGAACTCCTTGCGCACGATGATCCAGGCCTTCTCGAAGCGCATCCCTAGCCCCCTCCCACGAGCTTCAGATAGATATCCTCCAGGCCGTGCTTTACTTCCTCCACCTTTTCGATCTTTGCTCCTTGTTCGGCCAGGAGGGAGACGATCTCCGGATTCCGTCTCTTCGGGTCGTCCAGGTCGATGAGGATGCTGCCGTTGCTCGTCCGGACGTCCTGGACGTATGGCAGGGAGCGGATGATGGCGACATGCTCGGGCCGGAGCTCGCTCAGCTGCACCAACGATGTTCGGCCGAAGTAACGGGATGCGAGCTCGTCCGGCGATCCCACTGCCAGCAGTTTGGTCTTCAGCACTCCGATCCGGTCGGAGACCCTTTGCGCTTCGTCGAGGTTATGAGTGTTGAGGAAAAGGGTCACGCCCTCTCTCTTCAGCTCGATCAGGAACTCGCGCACGGTCTTAGCGCTCTCCGGGTCCAGAGCGGCGGTCGGCTCGTCCAAGAACAGATAGTCAGGATGGTGCACGAGCGCTCGAGCGATGGCTACTTTCTGCTTCATGCCCTTGGAGAACTTGCCCACCGGCTCGTTCCTCCGCTCCCAGAGGTTGAGGGTCTTGAGCAGCGATCGGATGCGCTCCTCTCTCTCGGAGGCAGGAACGCCGTAAAGCTTGGCGAAGAACTCGATGTTGCGATGCGCTCCCAGCGACTCGTAGAGGCCGGGGGTCTCCGGCAACAGCCCGATCTTGCTGCGGATCTTGACCTGGTCCTTCTTGTCCGAGATGTCCAGGCCGCCTATGAACGCTTTGCCGGAGGAGGCGGCGATCAGGCAGCAGAGCATCCTCACGGTGGTGGTCTTGCCGGCCCCATTCGGACCGAGGAAGGCGAAAGCTTCGCCGTCGCGAATGCTGAGCGATATCTTGTCAACTGCCAGCAATCCGTCGAACGTGCGCGTGAGGTCCTGGGTCTCGATCATGAACGCCTTGGAATGGGAAGTGCAGCAGATTATAGCTTTGCGCTGCATCCGGCTTTGCACTCAAACCCGGTTGACACCGGCAGTTTGGGTGCAGACATTGGACTTCAGGTGCAAGAGCGATTCTGGATGCAAAGCCGCTGCATCCCGGCGAACGGCCACCGCGCGATCTATCCCGGCGAATGCTCGATGATGTCCTTGAGCTGCTGCATGCTCACGTCCAGCATTACCACGTCGCCGACCGTGCGCACTTGAACGGTGGGGATCTTCACCAGTCCGGCCTTGAACTTGCGCGCGTCGAACTGCTTCTTCAGCTCCTTGGTCATCTTGGCTTGGATGTACGGCATGGTCCAGTTGCGCTTCTCGTCGAAGTACAGCTCGTCCACGGTGCCTACCTGCTCCCCTTCGGAGGAAACGATCCTCTTTAACAGGATGTCCCCGGCCATAGTGGGTATCATGCTGCCGTCCACCGCCACTTCCTTCAGCTTGTCGGTCTTCCTGGAGAGAGTGATGACGTCCGCAATGCTCTCCACGTACGTCACCTCGACGAAGAACTTGCTCCTGCCGAAGAGCGTCTTCTTCACGCCCAGCTGCGCCTCCAGCCCCTTGGCCAAGCCGATCTTCAGCACTCGGCCCTTCCAGCTCTCCGTGTCCACTCCGATGCCTTCCACGCTGCCAAGGACCTTGGCGTCGGCGCTCAGCACCTCATCCCCGATGATATCCTCTACCCGGATCGTAGCCCATCACCTTCTGGAGAGGAATAGGACGGAGGGCAATAAAAGCATTTAGCTGCCTTTCACTGCTTGCGCTTTCGACGCCGGTAGAAGGCGAAGGCCCCTATTACTAGAACGACGCCGGCGATGATCCAGATGGGCAGCACCACGTCGCCCGGCTTGATGTTGATGGGCTCCGAGCCCAGATCCACGTTCACAGTGATGTTGTTGTTGCCCTCGCTCATCTCGTGAATCTCGTTCTGCGGATCCACCAACACCTTGATCTGATGCGGCCCCCAACTGGTGGGGGGCCAGGTGACGTTCACCTGAGCGAACTCGTTCGGATCGAGCCTGTCTATGTAGAGCACACCGTTCAGTGGGTTTCCATCGATCTGCACGACGATGTGGACGTTGTAGACGGTGTCGTTGCCTAAGTTCACAACCGTGGCGTTGATGCGACAGAGCGTCCCCACGCTTGGACTGGTCGGGTACAATGTCACGTTCCCCTGGGTGAGCACCAGGTCGGCGATGTAGAAAGCTCGAACGCGCACATCGAACTGCCTCCAGGCCTGGTTGTTCGTTTCGTTATACTCGGTGATGTTGTTCTCGTAGTCCAATTGCACGCTGATGTTGTGATGCCCTTGGACGGCGCTCCATTGCAGCACCACGTCCTCAGTGGTCCCGGGAGCCAGCGTAGCGATCCGTGTCACGTTCAGATTGGAACCGTCCAGCTTGAACTGCACGTCCACGTTGTAGGCGGGAGCGGTGCCATCGTTGCTGACCATGACCATGACGGTGGCCTGGTCTCCGTCCGTAAGAGCTGGGGGAGAGGGCGTGAGCATGACGCCGGTGGAGAACAGCAGGTCCGGTCGATCGATGACCACCGGGAGAACGGTGAACTGCTTCTCCGCTTGGTTGTTGGCATAGCTCCACTCTCCAAGGAGGTATTGCGGGTCGGCGTACACTATGATGGTATGCAGGCCAAGAGGCACGAAAGGCCATTCTACTTCAACGAGGGAGGCAACCCCCGGCGCGATGCTCACTGAGCGATTGGCCACGAGCCCGGTCTCATTATGGATGGAGATGACCGCGTTCGAGGCCACCCAGTTGCCTTTGTTGTACACCATCACGCTGATGCTGACGGTATCGTTCTCGTAGATGGTCGATGGAGCGAAAGTGATGTTGGCGGCGGTGACCTCCAGGTCCGGCTTGAAGACCGGCCTTGCCACCACCACGATGTCCTTCCAGGCCTCATTGTTGCTCTCGTTCGTCTCGGGTATGGAATTGTTCGCGTCCGCCATGACGCTGATGTTGTGTGTGCCCAGGACCGCATGCCATTGCGCTCGCACCTGGCGGACCTGCCCTTGGGCCGGAACCACGCTCCAATTGACCTGCGCTATCTTCGCACCATCGACGTAGAACCCCACCGCCACGTAATGCGCGTCCGAGTTGCCGTGGTTGAGCACGTCCGCGGTGAGATTTACCGCGTCCCCGACGTAAGGCGCAGCGGGATCGAACACCAATGAGCTGCTCTGGATGATCAGGTCGAGCTGCTTCGGGGCAGCGTTGGAGATGGTGATGTTGATGCTCACCACGTCCGAATAAGAGAGAGAATCGGAGGATCGGGCGAGGATGGTGTAGTTGCCGTTGTCGAAGTCCGTGGAGTTGAGGAGATAGCTCCACGAAGGCAGAGCAACGAGGCTCACATCCGTCCAAGGGACCACGACGATGGAATCGTTGAGCATCATCACCTGCACCTGGAAAGGAGAAGGATGCAGCGGATCGATGGCGTCCGGGTCGGTGGCATTGCCGGTGATAGTGAATTCGCCTGTGACGACGCTCCCGTTCGGCGGAGAGAGGATCTCGACCGTCGGCGGGATGTTGGGGATTAGCATGTGCGTGAAGTAGACGTCCTTGGTGCCTGGCTCGTTGGAGTCGTAGGCCACCGCCACCGTCCCGTTAGGTGTGGTAAGGACGAAAGGTTGCTCCTGCAGCACGTCCGTGGCCGCTAAGCGTATGGGTATGGATGAAGAGAAGGACGCCAGGCGCGAAGAGGAAGCGTACATCACCTTGTCCTGTACCGCCCCCCCTCCTTCCCGGTAAACCAGATGGGTTATGCCCCGGTAGTCGATGGCGATGCGAGGGTCCATCTGGTCAGGACCACTCAGATGTTCCGGGCCCTTGATCGATGTGGTGAACGTGGTCGCGTTGTCGCTCGAATAAGATGAACGAATATCGAAGTTGCCGGACCGCTTGTCCTGCCAGACGACCACTATCCTGCCGTCGGGAGTGAAGCTGGCGTCCGGACGGGCGTGCTCGTAGTCCAATGAACTGTCAGAAACCCGGATATCGGCTACGAAGCTAGCCCCGGCGTTGAGGCTGATCGATCCATAGATGTTGTAGTTGGTGTCGATCGTGAAACCATGCCAGGCCACGAAGACCTTGCTGCCGTTCACGCAGACGGTCGGGTGGCTTTGGTAGGCCTGCGACGTTCCGGTATGATCCACTCTCACCGGGGACATGAAGCTCTGCCCCGAATCATTGGACCGGGCCAGGTAGATGTCCGGGTCCTTGCCCGGCACGTACTCCGCCCAGACAACGTAGATGATGTCGTCCTTGACGGCGATGTCCGGGACGGTCTGGTTGCCCGTCGTCGTCATGGTCACGAGCATATCGGTGGCGAAGTTGACGCCTTGGTCTAGCGATCGAGAGAAGTAAGTGCGGAAGGTGCCGCTGCGGTCGTCGCTCCAGACCACGAAGACCGCCCCTGAGGAATTGGAGGCGATGGCCGGGTCCTGGCAGTGGATGAACGTGCTAGGATAGGAATCCACACGCTTAGGGACGGTCCAGGACCCTCCTCCATCGAAGGAACTGAGGGCGTAGATGTTGGAGCGCCCAGGAGCCTCCGTGGCCCAGACCAGAGTGATGTTCAGGTCCGAGGTGGCGGTCATGCGGGGCGTGATCTGATCGTTGGGGAATGCGAACTGCTGAGGCGGTAGAAAAGCGGGCGAAGCTTCCACCTGAGGCGCCACGATGGTCATGGTGAACGTCGACGACAAGATCGCCAGGGCAAAGACCGAGGCGATCGCTCTTCTACCGCAGCGGACCATTTGCCACTGATTGGATTCGCCCCGTCATAAGGATTGCCCTCGTTGCCAGCGAATGGATAATGCATATCATGATATGCGTTGGTCATGGATGGGTGAACCTGAATAAGCACTCCCACCCCTGGTTCATCTCCATCTATTTGATGGAGCGCGATCTATTCTTTGGCAACCGAGGTCAGCGGAGGACGTCCAGACAGAAAACCATATATTTGCACAGCCGACTATGGCGGTCCGTGCATTTGAGCAGGCTCAAGGAATGGTTCGTCATCTGCCTCTTGGCGTGTGTTGTCGCTGTTCTAGTAGGTATCTTGCTAGTGGCGACCCAGAACAACGGCCAAGCGGTGCTAGTAGGGGCTCAGATTGCTATCATCGGCATCATCGCCACCGCTGTCGCGTTGTTCGCAACGCTCGCTTCCGAGAGGCTCGTGAACCGGCGTAACCTCAGACTCGCTCTCGTAGGCATCGTCGCCGCTTGCGGCCTGGTCATCGCTCTCGAGGGAGCGATCTTCGCCTTCTCCTCAGATATGGCGAGCATAACGGGGATCTCCGGCCAACCTGTGTACGTTTTGGCCATATTCTGCGCAGCACTCTTCTTCATCGGCATGGCCATCTTCGTATCGTCGCTCATGATCATGAAGAAGGCGAGGATCACTTCGATTCTCACCTATGGCGGAGGTGTGGCCGCAGCGGCAGAAGGGCTGGTCGTTGTGGGCATCGCCGCTCTCACCAACGTGCAGGGATTGGGTCTGGTCGGCGGACCGTTCATTCGACTCCTCGGCATCCAGCTTTTCCTCGTTGGTCTGGCTTTTGTTGTTCTCTCCCTGATCGTTGACTCATTGAAGAAAGCGGTGCGCGCGTGCAACCTACTGCGCTACCTGTGCGCTGCTATGATCGTCATTGAGGGAGTCGTACTGGCCGCCCTGGCGACACCTATCGATGTCACAGGAATCGGGGGCATGGTCGAAAGCACCGTCCTCGTCGGAGGGTTGCAGCTGGCGGTCCTCGGCCTATTCACTCTTACCATATGCGGCCTCTCGATGAACCCTCAGAACCGCCGGATGAGGAAGCTCGCTCTGCTTTCGGCTCTATTCCTCGCACTCCTGGTGCCGATGGCCGTTCTCAGCGCAGGGAAGATACTCTGAGGACTATTTTGACGATCACAGGGACCAGGTCCTCTACGGAATACCGAGCATGCTCTCACTTGATGACTATCAGAACATGAACGAAGAATCAAATCAGACCGGGATTAAGAGGCCCCGTGGACCGTTCTATCCCCAATCCCCTAGCCTTGCCAAAGTAATAGCCTCAAGGAGTTACTAATACTATCGGAAGCCGAAGACGATCCTGGAAAGAGCTGGCCTAGGGCCGATGGGGCTAGCGCTCTTCACCGAAAGGAATTGATTAGAATGAGGCTTGATCTCGCGTTAGGAGACCGTTCGGCCAGGCTACTCAAACCCGGTTCGCATGCTCGATGTACATCCAAGATCACACGAAATATCGTCCTCCTGCCAGGAAGATGCACTGAGAGCCGACGACTCTCGAAGTATCTTCCTATTCCCTGTTGCCCTTCATCTCTCCCTTCACATAGTGCCAAAGCTTCCTCACGTTGAGGAGGTCGAGGAAGTACAGCATGTCATCTCGGTCGAACTCGCGCATCAGCCAGAGCGTCAGAAGGAAAGCCTCCATGGAGACCAGGCCGTAGATGATCATGTGCAGCCAGCCGTCCAGTGGGAAGACGCCGGAGAAGGAGTAGATCACTAGGCCTGCCACGATCGCGGCGAGAACATGGAGCAAGATCCTCGGATTGGAGCCTGTGCCGGTGAGACGGTGCACTATGTACCTCGTGACCACGAACATGATGGCTGCGACAAGCATCGAGGCGACGGCCGCACCGGTGTAGGACATCCCGAACAGCTGCACCCCAAAGAGGCTGGCGGGGACGAAGACCAGTAGCAAGGGGGTGGCGATCATGAAGCTCAGAAGAGTGAGCTTGGCGGATAGGTCCGGTCGATTGACGGCCAAGACCTGGGACGAATGCACCTGGTTGAGGAGCCCCAGCATGGTCGCTATTGCTAAGTACCGGATCGGTTCACCGGCAGCGGCGAAATTCGAACCGAGCATGACCTTGGCGGTCTCGGTCGGAAAAAAGATGATTATCACCGTGACGGGCATACCGATCATGGAGATGTAGCGTTCCGCCTGCTTGGTCAGCTTGCGTATCTCGTCCATGTTGCCGTTCATGTGCAGCTTCGAGAACGAGGGGAAGGTCATGGTGGCCACGGCCGCCCCGATCAAAGCGAAGATGCTCAGGAACACTTGGCTGGAGGAATAGTATCCCACTGCGGTAGGACTGTCGAAGTATCCGATGAACAGCTTGTCCATGTTGCCCGCCACCGCGCCGACGACGGAGATGAGCGCCAAGGGCAGAGCGAACTTGAGGTACGAACGGAAGAGAGTGGGCCGGCGGAACTTGATCTTGTCCCGGTGGAGGAAGAACAGCCCGGTCGATACCACCGCCAATGCGCCGATGACGTAGGCGTAGGCGAGGGGGATGGCCCCCATCCGGTTGTACGATACGAAGATCACCAGGGGGATGCGTATGCACACCTCCACCAGTCCGTTCAGCTGCGACTTGAAGACCTCCATGGTGGCGTTGTAGGTGGTGGTGGCGATGGAGGAGAGGTTGTAGAGCACGTTGAAGAGCAGGAAGAGCAGGATCAGGGAGCCGGTCTCACCGGTTATCGAACCGCCCAAGTACGTGGACCAGATGAGCAGCGCGACCACCGTCACGACCACCGTTATCACGGTGAGGATGATCTTGACCGCGGCGTAGGTGGAGACGCAGTCGTTTATGTCCTGCCCTTCCGAGACTCGCTTCACGTGCGCGCTGCCGAAGCCCAAATCCGAGAACAAATTGAACGTCGCCAGAAGCGACATCGTCAGCGCTATCGTCCCGTAGACGTCGGACCCGAGATACCGGGTCATGAAGAACAGGCCTACGAAGCCCAGCAGAGAAGAGGCGAGCCTGAAGGCGAGGAAGACGACTGAGCGACGGCCGATCAAGATATCGCTGGCGGCATTCACTACCCCTTTCTTAACCTATCGCTCTTCCCCTCATCGGTAAAGGGGAACGGACATCGAGGTCACATCCACCTCTTTTCCGTCGTAGAGGGCGAGCATCCTGGCCCCCTGCTCATACAGAACGAATCCGTCCAGGAAGTCTATCAAGCCCAGGCCATGAACGTCGTAATCGAAGAGGTGCCTGAGCACGGGCGTGAGGATGAGGTCGTGGGTGACCGCGATCCTCGTACCTGGCGCACCAGAGCGCATCTTGCAGGCCGTCCACGATATCAGCCGTTGAGCGCCTTCCGCACCGGGCATGACCACGGTCGGATCGAGCTCGCCTTTGATGTATGCATCCACGAAATGCACCAAACCCAGCTCGGTCATCAGCTGCGTGGCCTCCTTCGGCCTGAGGATGAAAGGACCTTTCATGCCGATGACGGCGGAGGGCTGGATCTCGACCTTGCTTCCATATCCTCGGGAAATGCATTCGCAGGTCCGCACGCACCTGCCCACCGGGGAGGAATGAAAGCGCAGGCCGTCTCGGTTCCGGATGTGCTTTCCGAAGCTCTTCGCTCGCTCCTCCCCCCGTGCGTTGATGCTCACCGAATCGTCGATGAGCTTCGTCAGCGGACCGTCCCGGTCGGCGTGGCGGATGAGCAGCGCGCATCGCGCTCCTCCAGGAACGACGTCCAGATCGCCCAGGATGCGGAAATCGCCTTCGCTCATGTCCCCTGCCATAAGATATCGCGGATTAAACGCTTGCTCTGGACGAGCGCACTAGCAAGGCACGACCAGCACCGGCACCTTCGCTCGACGGACCACTTCCTCCGAGACCGACCCGATGGTCATCCCCTTGAGATATGATCTCTGCTTCGTGCCCACCATGATGACCGAGGCGTCCACCTCCCTCGCCACTTCCAGGATGTTGTAGGCCGCCGTTCCATAGTGTATATGTGTCTTCACTTGGCAGCTGTTGGGAGGGCATCGGTCGCGCATCCCCTCCAGCTCCTTCTTCACGTCCTTGAAGCGCTGGTCGTCGCTCATCTTGTAGCGGCCGGAGTCGATGACGTGCACCAGGGTCGCCTCCTTCAGCCCCCTCTGGCAGAGGGTGATCAACAAGTCTTCCACGACGTTCGAGCACGCGGGTAGCTCCACGGCCACCAATGCATGGCGGAACATATGGGCGCCGGTGCGGCACTCCTTGCGCACGCCCTCGTCGTGCATCATGGGCAGCTTGTCCAGAAGAACGGGCTTCGAAGTCCGCCTGGTGACTCCGAAGGACACGGAGCCGACGAAGAACTCCTCCGCCCGGCCTTTGCCCCCGGAGGCCATGGCGATCATGTCCACGTTCTCTTGGTTCGCTTCGTCGACGATGACCTCGACCGCATCCCCCTGCCTGATCAGAGGACGGGAATCGATTCCTGCCTCAACCAGCTTCTCCTCCATCTCATCGAAGAGGCGCTGCTCCTCCTCGGTCAGCGACTTCCCCTTTGGCTGGACGTGCAGCAGGGTGAAGTGCTTGGTGCCCAGCTCCTTCAGCTCCGTAGCGCAGTCGAACATCATCATCGACTGGGGCGTGAAATCCACCGGCAAGAGGACCTTGTCGAGCATGTTACGTGTTCTCTATGGCGGTACTAGGATTTTGCACTTTGCGGTCTAGACCGTCGTCTGCGGAGAACAGACCGTCTGCCGCCGCGGAATGAGCATGCCTCCGGTGGCATTTCACGAGCATCAGAGCACGACGGTCCTGGTCTGCTCCCGGAGGAACTGCTGCAGGTACCAGACCCCACCAGTGCCTTTGCCGGTCGAGCCGGAGGCCTTCCAACCGACGAAGGACTGAGCCCCGACGATGGCGCCGGTGCACGCTCCCCTTCCCCGGTTGGCGTACACCACCCCGGACTGGATGTGGTTGAAGAAGTAGTCCACCTCCTCATCGTCCTGGCTGAAGATGCCTGCCGTCAGCCCGTAGGCGGAGGAATTGGCCATCTCCACCGCCTCCTCCAGCCTATCGTAGCCTTGGGTGCAGAGGATGGGCATGAAGAGCTCGTTCTTCATCAGCCAGTGATCGCGGGGCAGGCCGGAGATGATGGTCGGTGCCACGTAGAAGCCGTTCCTCAGGTAGCCTTGCGTCAGCCGTCTTCCGCCGCAGAGCACTTTCCCTGCCTCCTTGCCCATGGCCACGTACTTCAGATAGTCCTCGACCTTCGCCTCCTCGATGATCGGTCCGAAGGAGCTTTCCCTCAGGGCCGGATGAGCTACATTGAGCTTCTTCGCCCTCTTCACCAGCTCCTTCTCGAAATCGTCCTTGACGCGGGAATGCACGTACACCCTCGAAGCGGCGGAGCATTTCTGCCCTCCGAAGCCGAAGGCGGATGCTATTACCCCGTTCGCAGCCTTCTCCAGGTCCGCGTCCAGAGTGACGATGACCGGATTCTTCGAGCCCATCTCCGCTATGACCGGAACGGGGTGCTCCCGGACGGAGTTGCGGATGATGTCGAACCCCACCGCCTTGGAGCCCGTGAATACGATTCCCTCGACGTCTGGATGAGAGACGAGAGGTTCGCCCACCTCCTTCCCGCTGCCGGCCACGTAGTTCGCCACGCCTGGCGGAAGTCCCGCCTCCTCCAGGATGCGGAACATCTTGTGCAAAGTGTAAGGCGCCAGGGTGGAGGGCTTGACCACCACGGTGTTGCCGGTGATCATGGCGGCCGAGGCCATGCCAATTGATATCGCCACTGGAAAGTTGAACGGGCAGATGACCGCCCACACGCCGAAGGGACGAAGGAAGGACATGGCTTTCTCGTTCTTGAAGGCCGGGGGCAAGGGAGTGGCATAGCCGTCGTTCCGGCGCATCTCCGAGGCGTAGAAGTTCATGAAATCTATTGCTTCGTCTATATCCGCCAGAGCCTCGTGGCGGTTCTTGCCGTTGTCGAAGGTGAGCATGGCCGCCAGCTCGTACTTGTGGTCGCTGGCCATCATGGCCGCCTTCTCGAAGATCTCCACCCGCTGCAGGAAATCCGTCCGGGACCAGCTCTTGAACGCCTCATTGGCCGCTTTCACCGCCTTGCTCACGTCCTCCTTATTTCCCTTGCACAGCCGAGCCATGAGGAAGCTGACGTCCGCGGGGCTGCGCTTCTCGAACTTGCTGCCGGAGCTGACGTCCTTGCCGTTGATGATGTTCGGCAGCACCTGCTCCTTGGAGAAGCCCTCCTTGACCAACCTGACCGCGCTCTCGTAGGTCTCGTGATACTTCTCTTCCTCTTTGGCCTCGACCAGACGCATGTAAGTGAGCTCGTTCTTGAACGACATCCAAGACCCCCTGGGATAACGAGGAAGTGCGCCACATAAAAAACTGTCGGGGGGCCAGATTACGCGCTAGCACGATGCACGCACCAAAAGCATTCTTACCTCGACCCATGATTGGGGGAGGATGAGAAAGGTCTCCTCGACCCTCGGCCGCATGAGCATCGTCCTGCTTTTGGTCACAGTGGCCATGGCCTCCCTGCTCCTTGTTCCGCAGGTCGTCCGAGCGGACCAGGATGCCTTCCTCTTCGTCAACCACTACTACCAGAAGGACCTGGTGGAGATCGTGGGCGCCCTGACCTACCTCGGCTCGTTGGAAATGGGAGCGATCTGGGTGGTGGTGCTCTTCCTCGCCAGGAGGAGGGATCTGGCCAGCTACGTCGTGGTGGCAGTGACCATCGAGCTCCTCTACGTCATGGTAACCAAGACGCTCGTGGACCGTCCCCGCCCCTATGAGGTCTTATCTGGGGTTCAATATCTCGACTCCCAGTTCGGGCAGTCGTTCCCGTCCGCTCATGCGGCCGGGGCGTTCGCCATAAGCGTGGTGCTCGGCATGAGAGAGAGACGCTATCTCCTTCCCCTCGTCCTCATGGCGGCAGCGGTAGCCTTCTCCCGCGTCTACACCGGAGTGCACTATCCTCTGGACATCATCGCCGGAGGAGCGGGGGGCATCATCATCGGCTACTACGCCTCCAAGCTGGATGTCGGACCGATGCGGACCTATTTCAGAGGCCTCAGGGATAAACTCTTGAACAAGGGACACGAATCCGAGGCCTAGAACGGCGGAGCGGCCGAGTTGATGTTAATGCCAATGGCTTTAGCTAGGGTAGGCGTTCCCGCCATTCCGGTCAAGACGAGGTGCTAGAAATGCCAGAGAAGGAGATTAGCAAGCGGGCGGCGGTGGGACTGACGCTCATCTCCTCGCTCCTCCTCGGATCCTCGTACGTAGCGATCAAATCGGGCCTGGGGGATCTGGACCCTTTCCTCTTCTCCACCTTCGTATTCACCATCGGCGCTCTTGTCGCACTGATTTTCACCTTGGCCCGAGGCACGTTCACCTGGCGCATCTTCGGCATGTGGGAGGCCTGGGCGGCGCCGCTGATCACCGTCGTGCTCCTGGCGCTGCAGTATCAAGGGCTGAGCATGACCAATGCCTCGACCGGTGCTCTGATCATCGGCGCGAACGTGATCCTGGTCGCGCCGCTCTCCGCCCTGCTCTTCCGGGAGCGCCTGGGCAAGGTGAGACTTCTAGGTCTAGCGATTGGCCTGGGAGGGCTGGTCGTCCTCACCACCAAGCTGAACATGGAGGGAATGATAGGCGGCCAGCTCATCGGCGACCTGATGCTCCTGGGCACCACCATCTGCATCGCCCTCACCTACGTCCTTTCCAAGTACGCGCTCAAGCGCATGAAATTCGACCAGTTCGTGCTCACCCTCCACCTCTTCACCCCTTTGCCGCTCTTCGCCCTGTATCTTCTCTTCGGGCACTCCTCGCCTATCAGCGGGGAGAGCACCCTCATCCTCGTTTATGTAGGAGTGCTATGCACTTCGCTGCCCACCTTGATGTGGGTAAGTGCCCTGCGATCCATCAGCATCGTCACGTCTAGCACGATCATACTCTCCGAGAGCGCCTTCGCCGTATTGCTCAGCATCCTCATCCTGAACGAGCCCATGGATGTTTTCATCGTCCTCGGTGCCACGCTGGTGTTCACGGCCATCTACTTGGTCACCGTCGGGGAGAAGAAGAGGGAATGATCGAGGTCCGCTGGTAGACAATCACCACGTTGCATTCCAAGAGATGAAGCCTTCGCCGAAAGGTTGAAAGAACGGAGCAATATATTGAAAAACGGAAGAGTGAAATGAAAGACCGAAGTATCGCCGCCATCATCCCCGCCTACAATGAGGAACTAGCCATCGGCACGATCGTTCTCAAGTCCAAAGACCATGTGGACGAAGTGTACGTGGTGGATGACGGCTCCTCTGACGATACCGCCCGAGTGGCAGAACAGGCTGGGGCCAAGGTGCTCCACATGACCAGCAACCTTGGAAAAGCGAAAGCGGTGCTAACCGCGTTCTCACAGATCCAGAGCGCCGACTACGATGTGGTGGTGATGCTGGACGGTGACGGACAGAATGATCCGGATGACATTCCCCTGCTGATCGGCCCGGTGCTCGACGGCAGCGCGGACCTGGTCATAGGTTCCCGCTTCCTGGAGAACGGCGGCAAGACGCCGAGACACCGCAGAGCGGGGCAGACCGTTCTCAACAAGGCGACGGAGTTCGGTTCGAAGGCGCATGTGACCGATTCTCAGTCGGGGTTCCGCGCCTTCAGCCGACAAGCGGTGCAACTAATGGACTTCGATTCCGACGGCTATAAGCTCGAATCGGACATGATCAACCATCTGGCTGAGCGGGGGATGAGGATACGGGAGGTACCCATATCCGCGAACTACAAGGTGCTGACCAGGCACAAGACACATCCGGTGAGCCATGGAGTGGGCGTCTTGGACGGAGTGATAGGGTTCGTCGGCTATCGCCGCCCACTGCTGTTCTTCGGTGTGCCGGGGTTCGCCATGTTCGTGGCTGGCACGATCATAGGCCTTCTGGCGGTCGAACAGGTGTTCATATGGGGGTGGCTCTTTCAGTCCATGTCGGCCGCCTTGTTGGTCATCATCGGCATTAATCTGATGATAGCTGGACTGACCCTGAACTCCCTGGTGTCATTGATGAGATCGAACCGGCCGTAGCCTTGAACCTAGAAAGCCGGATGCTGGGTGTTGCGGGGCTTGCTCAAGAATATATCTCGAAGTAACGCAATGAAACAGATTCGGCGAGACCCGCGCTCGCCTGGAAAGCCGTTTTAGCTAAGGTCAAGAAGATGAGGCCGGGCTCACTTCTTCTTCTTTACTTCCTTCTTCTTCACCTTCGCTGCTCCCTTTCCGCACTTGCCACAGGACATTGAATCCCTCCTCTGGGAAAATTCGTTCCCAACTAGAATTGATTGATGCGTTGGGTATTTCAACATTGTCAACTACCCACCTCTAAAGAGTGTGGGCTTGTCCCTGGAGGTTGAACGAAATGTCCACTAAAAACCCCGTCCGAGACGATGGGCGCGTTGACTCGCGCCCTTGCAGCGATGTTGACCGCTGCAATGCGGTCGGCGGGGCCAGCGTTGCCGCACCGAACGCACTTGAACTCACCCCTCGTTGGCCGATTGGCCTTGTCGATATGGCCGCAAGAAGGGCAAGTTCTGGAAGTGTTTCTCGGGTCCACCAGAACGACAGGCACACCGGAGAGTTGCGCTTTGTAGGCGATGAACTGCCTGAGCTGGTCGAACGCCCAAGAGGATTGGCGGCTGCGCTGAGCCCTGCGAACCGTTGTCCGCTTGCGGATGCCGTTCAAATCTTCGAGGGCAATCGCGCTCGCGGTGTCCTTGGCCTTAGCCACCAATTTCTTGGAGATGCAATGGTTGGTATCGCGCCTGAAACGCTGCTCGTATCCAGAAAGGCGCTTGAGATGCCGCTTTGCGGGCTTCGTGCCGCAGGACTGGAGTTCGGTGCGGAGCTTTGCGGTCTTGCCGCGCACTTTTTCAACACCCGTGCCGGAATGCGTCTCTCCATCGGAATCGACGGCGATGTTCACGATGCCCAGGTCCACGCCGAGAACGCCCTTGACCTCGATAGGCTCGGCATCTGGAACGTCGACTACGGCGCAGAGATAGAACACATCATCGATAAGAACGAGGTCGGCCTGACCTCGAATGCGGTTGTCCAGCTTGGCTTTGAAATAGTCATAGATGGCTACATGGACGAGGGTACGTCCATCGAGGGTCAGGATGGAAACTCTGTCCAGCGCCTTCCAACTGAGTATTCGCTGGTCGTAGACCATCGCGCCATGCGATTTGAAGTGCGGCCGGATGGTCCTGTCGAGCTTGTAGGCTTCGATGGCTTTGGAGATGGCGCGAACGGCCATCTGGGAGGACAGCCCGAACTTCTCGCGCACGGCCCGATAGACGGTGGGCTGAATCTTGAGCTTGCTGGCGAGCTTCAACTCAAAGGCCACGCCAGCGATGTAGTCGCAAGCAAGATTGAAGTGCTCCATCGTTCTGACGAGCGCGGAGTATTGCTCAGGAGTCGTACAGAGCTTGACTTTGAGCGTCAGATTCATGAGGATATAGCCTGTGGGCTTCAATATACTTATAACTTAAGGCCGCCAATTCCTCCCACGGCTAAAGCCTGTGGGCTTCCTTGGCGACACAAGGTGAGCAAAGCCGGTCAGAATCACTTTCAACACGGATCGTTTGGACCGCTTCTTACCTCCGGTATGGCAACCGTGTCGTTCAAAGACCTGGTTCTCCCTTTTGATATCCGGGCTGTTCTAGTCACCTCAAACCTCTTCTATTTCCGTGACGTCTGGCTTGACCTATTTCACTCGAATCAAAAGTGATTCTCATCTCTGATTATTTAAATAGATACCACCGGGCTAGATGCCTTCACAAGGTGGAACAGATGCACGCCCTCGAAACCTCAAGGCTGTTGACGGAAGAATACACCGCCAAGATACTCCTGGCGACCATGGGCAAGCCCAAGAGCGCTTTCGACCTCAGTGAGAAGCTCAACATCCCTATCGCCGCCTGTTACCGCAAGATCCGCGTTCTGGAGGACGCTGGGCTTCTGATCTGCGACGAGCGCAAGTTGACCCGTGCGGGAAAGCGCATGTCTGTGTACCGCTCCAGAGTGCTCAACGCGCAGATCATCTTCGAGAAGAACAAGGTCAAGGCCAGGCTGCAGATGATCGACGGCACGGTGGAAGACTACAACTACGACGTGGAATCGAATTTCGTGATGGATTCCGTCCGCACCAATGCCATCGGGGCATGAGCCCGAGGTCGCGGATCGATGAGACTGACTTTCGGCTTCCTTGCTTAGTCCGAACACCGCCTAGGAGTTGGTATCGCTGCAGAAACTCGATTTTCAGAGCATAGTGGAGAACGCGCAGGAGCTCATCGTCCAGATCGACCCATCGGCCAAGGTGCAGTATTCGAACCCGGCCTGCAAGTCCATCCTCGGCTATGAACCCTCAGAGATCGTGGGGATGAGCCTCTCGGAGCTGGTGGCACCGGAGTCGCTCAAAGAGGTCCTTGGGTATCTGAAGGACAGGATGGAGGGAAGGGACGCACCCAAGCAATACCGCCTCACCGCCATCACCAAGACCGGCGAGAAGAGGAGGATCGATGCTAGAACATCTGCCCTGCTCGAAAACGGACAGTTCCAGTGCGTGCAAGCCATCATCCGCGATGTGACCGAGGAAGAAGAGCTGCAGGCGAAGGTGAGGGCGGAGATGGAACGATTCAGCGATTTCATCGAGAGGTCCCCGAGCATCATCATCGGTGTCGACAACCACTACCGGATCACTACCTTCAACAGCGGTGCTCAGAAGACCCTGGGCTACTCTAAGGAAGAAATGCTAGGTAGCAGCATGCTGGAGACGAATCTAGTAGATGCCATGAACATGGCCAGCATGAAGAACGTGGACTATGAGAAAATGGCCCCCATGATCCGCAGTTCCGATTCGACGGCAGTGACCAAGACGGGTAAGAAGCTGAGGATTGTCTGGTCCACCAGCACAGTATCGGACAACGAAGGTCGGATGACCGGCGTGATCGGCATCGGGCACGACATCACGGCCAAGGAGGAGCTGTCTGAGCTGCTCTTGGCCCAAAACCGCCTTCTGGCAGTGCAGACCGATATCGGCTATCTCACCTCCTCCGGTCCGGAGCCGAAGCTTCTAATGGAGAAAGGACTGGCCCTTCTGTCCTCACACTTCGCCTTCAAGCGAGGCATGGCCTTGCAAGTGCTACCCAAAGGAGAGACCAGGCTGGTGGCGAGCATCGGTGAGCCCGCCCTGGAGGGCGAGGACTTGATCAGCAAGAGACTGGCCCAGATGGCCATGGCAGCGCAGGAACCTCTATTCCTGCCGGAAGACGTCGCAGGCACGGAGTATGAGGACGCTCTGGGTGCCAAGAAGTACGGGGTGATCATCCCCTTGAAGGGGCGGTCGCAGGTGGTGGGGGTCATGTGCCTATGCTCAGACCAACCTTTCATAGATCAGGAAGAGACCAGCGCGCTCGTCTACGCCGGTTCGCTCTTCGGTTTCGCCTTCGAGAACGCGTTGCTCAGTGAGGCCGTCCGACGCTCGAAGGATCTGCAGGAGCTTTTCAATGACATCCTTCTACACGACATCCTCAACTACATGACGCCGATACACTCTTATTTGGAGTGCCTTTCCCGCAAGAACCTGTCCATTGAGAAGCGGTCCGCCTATCTAATGAAGATGACCGGGGCCAATGCCCGGCTCGAGAATTTCATTCATGACGTCGGAGTACTAGCCAGAGCGGCAGAGGGAGCCGAGAGAGCCCTGATCGCCACATCCCTTTCGGTCTCCGTGCGGAGTGCGATCTCGACCGCTCAGGCCCGTTACAGCAACGCGAAAATCACGTTCCAAGAGAACGAGGTGGACGCCAAAGGACCACTCCACGTCCTAGCCGATGAGGCCTTGCCGGAGATATTCAGCAATCTCATCACCAACGCGGTGAAGTTCTCCTCCCCCAAGCCCGTGAGGGTGCGGGTCTCCATGGACCAGAAGCGTCACCTCGCCCGAGTGGAGGTGGAGGACGAGGGGCCTGGCATACCGGACGACAAGAAATGGAAAGTCTTCGAGCGCCACTTTTCCGAGAGCTCAGGCAAGGCAAGCAAATCCACCGGGCTCGGGCTTTCCATTGTGAGGGCCCTTGCAGAGCGCTATCATGGGAAGGTCTGGGCGGACGACCGCGTCAAGGGAGACCACAGCCAAGGAGCGAAGTTCGTGGTCGAGCTGCCCCTGGTATGACCGAACAGCCTCGGTGACGATCCTACCAGATCATCTCCCTATCTCGTTCAGGTAAGAGGGAGCCATCAAGCCGAAACGCCCATATACCGAGGGCTGCAATAGAACTAGAGTGTAACCGGGGGAATGACTGGTGGTCTTCGAGGTCGTCGGACTGGTGGGGCTGCTATTGGCCTTGTTCTTCATCGTCGTAGGCATCGTCCTGTTGGCTTTCATCGTTGGCGCCCTGATCTACTTCTTCCCCGCCGCCGTCGTAGCTATAGTGGTCTGGTTCTTGTCCGGGAGCATCTTCTGGGGAGGGGTGGCGTTCCTGGTCGTGGCCATGCTGTCAATCCTGCTGAAACGATAGATGCTAGCTGCTCGCCGAACGCCCTTTGGTATCGGACAGAGCGAGTGCGAATTATTGATAACCGACCAGCGACATGTCCTCGCAGGGATGCACATGAGCTTGGACTTCAACTGCAGCAACGGCAAGGCCATCATCACCAAGGACGGAAAGCGACTAGGCACCATCGTAGGAGTGAGCGTGGATACTGCTGGTTGGTCGGTCACCAAGATCAAGGTGTCGTTGGGCAAGGAGGTCGGGGTGACCCTCGGCATCAAGAAGCCGTTCATGAAGCCTCGGACGCTAGCTCTGAGAAAAGAGGCGGTGGCGGCCGTGGGGGACATGATCACCCTCTCGGTGGACCTCAAGTCCCTCAGGGACTACATGGCCTGAGAACGGGATCAACGCTTGCCGTACTGCTCCTCGTAGTACTTCCGGAACTCGCCGGATTTGATGGGCTTCCACCAGTCTGGGTGGTCGACGTACCAATCGATGGTGCGGGACATCGATGCAGCGAAGGAGTGCTTGGGCTTCCATCCAACCTTCCTTAGCTTGGTGGAGTCGACGGCATGGCGCAGCACATGCCCCGGCCGGTCGCTCACGAACTGCAGGGCGTCCTTGGACAACTTCATCTTGCTCAGGATGGTGTCGGCGATGTCCAGCACCGAGTGCTCCTCTCCCGCGGAGACGTTGAACACCTCACCGTCCATTCCTCGGGAGTCCAGCAGCGCTTCGATTGCAGAGCAATGATCATCGACGTAGATCCAGTCCCTGGTGTTCTTGCCAGTGCCGTAGACGGGGAGCGGCTTCCCCTCCATGGCGTTCGTCACGAAGAGAGGGATGAGCTTCTCCGGGTACTGGTACGGACCATAGTTGTTGGAGCAGCGAGTGATGATGACCGGCAGCCCGTAGGTAGCGAAGTACGAGAAGGCCAGGCGGTCCGCGCCGGCCTTGCTGGCGGCGTAGGGGCTCTTGGGCATGAGCGGGTCGTTCTCCAGGCAAGGACGTTCCACCGCCTCGCCGTACACCTCGTCGGTGGAGATGTGGATGAAGCGTTTGATTCCGTGCCTTCGGGCCGCCTCCAGCATGACGAACGTCCCTTGGACGTCCGTTCTGACGAATTCCCCGGCATAGGAAATGCTCCGGTCGACGTGGGTCTCAGCGGCGAAATGCACCACGGCATCGCAACCTTGCATGATGCTATCGACCAGAGAAGGATCGCACACATCCCCGTGCACGAACCGATGCCGCTCGCGCACGTCCTCCAGGTTCTTCTGGTTGCCGGCGTAGGTGAGCTTGTCCAGGTTGACGATCTCCAGGTCCTGGTGCTGGCGCAGCATGTGGCGCACGAAGTTGGACCCGATGAAGCCCATTCCTCCTGTGACCAGGAGCTTCATGCTCATCCCATCTTGGCGTCCCAGTCGTAGGGCACGTTCTTGGAATCAAAGGGCAGGCGGTATTCGTCCGGGTTCTCATGATTGTAGGTCTTGGTGGGCACGTTCAATATCCAGCATTCCTCGGTGCCCATGCCCTTGAAGCCGTGGTACACCAGGGCCGGGATCTTGAGCAGCATGCGGTTCTTCTCTCCCATGAAGAACTCGTTGACCACTCCTTTCGTGGAAGAGCCATCTCGCGAATCAAAGAGCACCACCTTGGCCATGCCCCTGATGCAGATGAAATGGTCCGTCTGCGACTTGTGATAGTGCCAGGCCTTGATCATGCCTGGATAGCAGGTGGTCATGTAGACCTGTCCGAACTTCTCGAACTCCTCCCAGTCGCTGCGTAAGATCTCCATCAGCCATCCTCGCTCGTCGGTGATCGGCTTCAGCTCCCTGGTCTTGACACCCTCGATCGTCTTCTTGGCCATGCTATCCCAAAGAGGATAACGAGGAGCGAATAAATAATGTTGACATTCGATCGACCCTTCGTCCCAGGCGAACCGAGGCTCACCATTTATTACCTGGAGGCGGGATTTCGTTCTGCATGACCCGTGCGCTGGTGATCGGAGGTGCCTCGCTCCTAGGCCATTATCTGGTCCTGGAGGCGGTTCGGTCCGGCCGGGAGGTCATTTCCACTTATCGCGAATCGATGCCGAAGGTCGAAGGACAGAGGGTGAAGCTGGATCTCACCGATGCCCGGGCCACTCTCGCCCTCTTGCGCTCCCTCCGGCCGGAAGAGGTCTACCTGCCTGCGGCCATGACCAACGTGGACCAATGCGAGCGAGAGCCATCCTTGGCCATGAGGATCAATGCCGAAGGAACGAGGAACGTCGCCCAGGCTTGTGCTGAAACTAAGGCAAAGCTCCTCTATGTCTCCACGGACTACATCTTCAACGGGCTGAGCCAGACGCCTTACAGAGAAACAGACAAACCGGAGCCGATCTCCGCCTACTCGCGCAGCAAGCTGGAGGGGGAGAGGGCGACGCTGGAAGCATCCTCGGACAATCTGGTCTGCCGGGTGTGCGTCCTCTACGGCTGGAACCGCGCGGCCAATAAGAGCAACTTCGTTACCTGGATCATCGATTCCCTGCGCTCGGGCAAGGAGATCAAGCTGCTCAAGGACCAGTGGGTCTCGCCCACCTACGCGCCTCATGCTGCCGGTGTCATGGTGGATCTCATGTCCCAGGGACGCGAGGGCGTCTACCACACCACCGGCCCGGAGTGCCTCTCGCGCTACGAGATAGGAATGCAGGTAGCCGAGGTCTTCGATCTGGACCGCTCCCTGATCAAGATAGGACGAAGGGAGGAGATGCGCTTCGACGCCAAGCGCCCGGACCGTTCCTGCTTGGACGTGGACAAGGTGCAGAAGGCCATCGGACGCAACATGCTTACTTTGAGAGAGGGTTTACTGGATATGAGGAGAACGGAGGGAACGACATGAAAGGTCTGATACTGGCCGGAGGGAGCGGCACCCGCCTGAGGCCGCTCACGCACACCGGGCCGAAACAGCTCATACCGATAGCGAACAAACCGAACATCCTCTACTGCCTGGAGGACCTGAGGGACGCTGGCGTGAAGGAGATCGGTGTGATACTGGGCAACAACATGCCTGAGAAGGTGAGAGAGCTTCTGGGCGATGGGAGCGCTTTCGGCGTCAAGATCACTTACATCGTACAGGGCGAGCCAAAAGGCATCGCGCACGCGGTGGGATGCGCCGAGGGCTTCATGGGCGATGAGCCGTTCGTTGTCTATCTTGGCGACAACATCCTCACTGGCGGCATAAAGTACATGGCGGAGGAGTTCGAGCGTTCCGACTGCGAGGGCATGGTGGCCTTGTGCCCCGTTCCCAACCCATCGGCCTTCGGCATCGCGGAGCTGGATGCGCAGGGCAACATCATTTCCTTGGTGGAGAAGCCCAAGCAACCGAAGAGCAACCTGGCCCTCATCGGCATCTACTTCCTGAGAAAGAGCGTCTTTCCCATCATCAAGCAGCTGAAGCCTTCCTGGCGGAACGAGCTGGAGATAACCGACGCCATCGACACGCTGCGCAAGAAGACCGGCAAGGTCAAGGCCAGACAAGTGCGAGGTTGGTGGAAGGACACCGGCAAGCCGGAGGACATTCTTTTGGCCAACCACCTGGTGCTGGGTGAACTGAAAGGTGGAAACGAAGGCCTGGTGGAGGAGGGAGCGGAGATCATCGGCAAAGTGAGGATAGGAAAAGGCACGGTGATCAAGAAGGGCTCGATGGTCAGAGGCCCGGCCATCATCGGAAAGGATTGCATCATCGGGCCCGGTACCTACGTGGGACCGTACTCCGCCATAGGCGACGGATGCACGATCATCGGGGGAGAGATCGAGGCCTCCATTCTGATCGGACAGACGTACGTCGAGTGCCACCGCAAGATCGTGGACTCGCTCATCGGGGCGGGATGTCGCATCGTTTCAGATGATGGAAAGCTGCCCAAAGGAAGCCGCCTCGTCCTAGGAGAGAACTCGCAGCTGTCGATCTAGGGCTTCCCTCTCAGACATTCCAGCCCCACGATCTGCGGCTCCGGACCGTAGGTGTGTCGTCCATAAGGTATCTTCTTAGGCTGACCTTTGCTTATTCCCAGGCGGGCAAGGGGCTTCAAGAGATCTCCTCCGGTTCGCCGACGTCATTCGCTTCCATCAACAAAAGCCCATCCCTACAAGGACCACGATCCTGAGCGGCCCTATCGCCAAGCATCCACCGTGAGAAAGACCGCCTTTCATCCTGGTCCTTCCCCGGGCGATTCTGGGGTGACGCTAGTGCCCAAATCCTCCAGGACGCGCGGCGATTCGCATTTCCAGCACTCTTTCCACTTGTTGATGTTCATCGCCCCGCAGTCCGCGCAGCGCCAGGTGCCAGTCTGTTCGAAAGGTGCGCATAGAGAGCACTCCACCGTCTTCTCGTCCTTCTTGCGCTCCACCATTCTCTCGTCCTCGCCTGATATTAGGCACGCACTGGTATTCCAATCTATTCCCAAATCAGATATTGGCAGCGGAATATCGTCGATAGGGCTGAGAACGAGCTCGGGATTTCGATTCTGGCAGACTACTTCTCTATCGATGGCTTCTCCGAGGGAAGCTCGAACGAACAGGTCCCTTCGGAATCGTTCAGCAACGGTGTCAAGAACTCTTTCAGCTGTTTTCCGTAGGCATCGCTCTTCAGCGTGAGCTCGAAGTTCGTCCTCATCCAGCCGAGCATGTCCCCAACGTCGTACCGCTTGCCGTGGAACTGCCAAGCATGGATGTCCTCCTTCTGCATCAGGAGGCGGAGAGCATCGGTCAACTGTATCTCGTTGTTGTACCCGGGCTTGGTGCGCTCGATGCACTCGAAGATTCCCGGTGATAGAACGTAGGTTCCAGCGATGGCGATGTTCGATGGTGCGGCGTCGGGCTGAGGCTTCTCCACTAGGTCCATGACCTTGTACAGGCGGTCCCGGACACGGTTGCCGGCGATGATGCCGTAGTCCTTGATCTTCTCCCTGAGCACCTGCTCTACGGCGATGACCGATCCGCCCACCTGGTGCTGCACGTTCATGAGTTGCTTGACCACTGGCACCTCGCTCACGTGGATGGTATCGCCCAGCATGACGGCGAAAGGCTCATCGCCCACGTGCTTTCGCGCGCAGTAGATGGCATCGCCCAGCCCTCGGGGCGTCTTCTGCCGGACGTAATGGATCTCTGCCAGGCTGGAGATCTCCTGCACCTGCTTCAGCTCTCTCTCCTTGCCATGTTCCTTGAGGAAATGCTCCAGCTCGGATGATCTGTCGAAATGGTCCTCTATCGCCCGCTTGTCTCGTCCGGTGATTATGATGATGTCGTCGACGCCAGCGGCGATGGCTTCCTCCACCACGTACTGGATGGTCGGTTTGTCGACCACCGGCAGCATCTCCTTCGGTTGTCCTTTGGTCAATGGCAGGAACCTGGTCCCATGGCCAGCAGCAGGAATGACCGCTTTCATGTCCTCACCAGCAGATGCCCTCGTAGTTCTTGGTCTTGACTACGCCCCTTCCATCGATGACCAGCTTGGCCCCGTAGAGCTTCTCCTCCGAGTACTCGGGCCAGGCGGTCATGATGAGCACCGCGTTCGCATTCTTCACGCACTCCTTGGCGCTCTTGGTGTATTCGATATTGGGGAAGAGCTTGGAGAAGTTCTCCATTCCCTGGGGGTCGTGCGCCCTCACCTTCGCCCCTTTATTTAGAAGGGACCGCACAACAGGAATGGAACGGGACTCCCGCACATCGTCCGTGTCCGGCTTAAATGTCAGACCGAGCACGGCGATGGTCTTTCCATCCAGGCCGAGGTGCTCCTCCAACAGGTCGATCATGCGCAGAGGCTGGATCTCGTTCACGTCCAGCACCGCTTTCATCAGGAGGGGTTTGATGCCCATTTGATCCGCCAGAGAGAGCAACCCCTTCACATCCTTGGGGAAGCACGACCCTCCGAATCCCGCTCCTGCGTTCAAGAAGGCCTTGCCGATGCGCTCGTCCAGGCCGATGCCTTCCGCCACCTGACGGACGTCGATGTCCAGCTCCTTGCACACGTTCCCGATCTCGTTGATCATTGATATCCGCGTCGCCAAGGCCACGTTGCTCGCCATCTTGATCATTTCCGCGGTGGTAGGAGAGACTTCCAGTATCGGGCATTTGAAGCTCTGATAGAGCATCTTGACCACGTTCCCCGCCCGGGCGTCCGAAGCACCGATGACTATGCGATCGGGGTGCATGAAATCGCTGACCGCCGAACCTTCTCTCAGGAACTCCGGGTTGGTGGCCACCCCGATCTCCTTCGGCAGCTTCTTGCCGGAGCAGCTGGCTAGCAGAGGTGCCACGAACTTATCGGTGATGGAGGGCATCACCGTGCTCTTGACCACGACCACATGGTATCCCTTCTTGCGCGCAAGGACCTCGGCCAAGGAACGGGTGGCGGTCTCCAGATAGCTCAGGTCCATGGAGCCGTCCGCTCTCGAAGGAGTGCCAACGCAGAGGAAGGTGATGTCGGTTCTCAGCACCTCATCGTAATCCAAGGAGGCATGGAATCTACCATTGGACAGATGCTTGTCCAGTAGCTCCTGGAGACCCTCTTCATAGAGAGGGGCACGACCCGCTTGGATGGCCTTGACCTTCTCTCCGACGACATCGATGCAGATGACCTCGTGTCCCAGCTCGCAGAAACAGAGACCTGTGACCAGGCCGACGTAACCAGCACCGATGATGGATATTCTCATTTTCCCCGTCACCGAACACTCCAGCATGACCTAGGCTCTTATATGAGATTTGTCTTTTCTTGAGACTGGAACATAACAGCCAGTTTTATCTCATTCGAGGTTGTTGCTGCTTGCCGGAGACAGTCCGAAGATGAGGAAGGCGTTGTACCCAGTGATTCCCCCCGTGCTGTTCAAGGCATGGGATAGAATGAGGCGCGAGGGACCCAACCTCTCCTGGCCCTTTTCCCGTACGGGCATCGATCGCAACATTGAAGTGATCTTCGATGTCGGAGCGAATATCGGGGATGTCACAAAGTCTGCATACGACAACTTTCCCCATGCCAAGATCTACGCCTTCGAGCCCGTCAAGTCCACATATGCTACTCTGTGCGAGAACCTTCAGGGGCGCATGGACAGAGTCCTTCCGTTCAACATCGGCTTCTTCAATGCTAACCAGAAGGTCGAGATCAACTTGAGTTCCTTTCATGGGACCAGCTCCATCATAGAACAGAGCAGGGATCACTTGGAGGAACACCGCGAACTTGACATCAAGGAGATTGGGAAAGAGGAGATTGAGGTCAGGACCATGGACTCCTTCGTGACCGAACACGCAATAGGGAAGATCGACGTGGTCAAGATCGACGTGGAAGGCGTGGAAAGAGAGGTCATTGAAGGGGGGCGGGAGACCCTGAAGAACCAGGTGGACAACGTCTTGGTTGAGCTCTCTCTGTTGCGGAGGAACCGGGAATCCGAATACTGGCTCGACATATGCTATGACCTCCATAAACTGGGGTTCATGCTCATCAATCTCTACGATGTGGCTCGCTACGAGAAGGAAGAGAGGACATACACGGCGCAAATGGATGCCTATTTTTCAAAGAAGAGGCGATAATATATGATTAAGGTCAAATTGTCATTGTCGGTTCCGGAATGGCCGTGGTCAAGACAGACGCCTGGCTCCAGGGGTGCATGGGGGCAATGCCAGTTCTTCGACGACCCGAATCGGAAAGAGTGCGATTACTGGGTGGTCTACGAGGGATTGCTGAAGGAGGAGACCGCCACCTGTCCCCAGAGTAACACAATTTTTATCACCGGTGAGCCGGAGACCTTCAAATCGTATGACCAGGATTTCGTCTCCCAGTTCGCCACTGTGGTGACGCCCCAGAGCGGGATGCGTCATGACAACGTCATCCACTCCCAGACCGGGCTGCCCTGGTGGGTGGGCATGAAGCTCATCAAAACACCAGACGGGCGGCATAAGTTCAAAGAAGGGTATACCTTGGACTATGACAAACTCAAGTCGATGGAACCGCCCCCCAAGCACAAACTGGTATCCATCCTCACTTCGGAGAAGGCCGTGATTCCAGGTCACGTCCGGAGACTGGAGTTCGTCCGATGGCTGGAGAAGGAGCTCGGCTCCGAGATCGATGTCTTCATCTACAGCATCAACGGGCCTGAGGACAAATGGGATGCTATCGCTCCTTACAAGTATCACATCGCCATCGAGAACACCTCCTGCCCGGACTATTTCACGGAGAAGCTCTCCGACACCTACCTGGCTTCGAGCTTCCCCATCTACTACGGCTGTACTAACCTGGCCAATTACTTCCCTGAGCGATCGTTCGCCAAGATAGACATCCGGGACAGGGAAGGCTCTGTCAAGCTCATCCGTCAGCTGATCGCGGAGGACCGGTACGACCAATCCCAAGAGGCATTGAGAACCGCCAAAGACCTAGTGCTGGACAAGCACAATCTCTTCCCCCTGATCGCTGACATCATCTCGAAGAGAGAGGTGACCGGGAATCCGACCACGATCACTTTGGCTCCAGAGAAGCCCAAGAAGAGACGACGCGGGTTGATGGGGCTGCTTGGCTCGAGATGAAAGCCCCAGAAACAGGCGGAGCTGACCCTGACAGAAAGGTTGATGGAACAGGAGTCCTCTTTTACGCTGATATATACAAGCGCCAGGGAAACGACCGTCAAGGGATGTTCGTGCGTTCGGGGCGCATCCAGAGGGGATCAATATGAAGACAGTCATTCTCGCCGGAGGATTCGGCACACGCATCAGCGAGGAGAGCGTCGCCAGGCCAAAACCGATGATCGAGATTGGGGGCATGCCACTCCTCTGGCACGTCATGAAGATCTATTCCCACTATGGACACAACGACTTCGTGGTGTGCCTGGGCTACAAAGGATACATGATCAAAGAGTTCTTTGCCAACTACCTTCTGCACATGTCCGACGTCACCATCGACATCAAGAACGATCGGATGGAGATACACAACAACTACTCCGAACCGTGGAAAGTGACCCTCATCGACACGGGCGAGAACACCATGACCGGAGGGCGGATCAAGAGGGTGCGACGTTTCGTGGAGGGTGAGAGGTTCATGCTCACCTACGGCGACGGGGTGGCGAACATCGACCTTAAGAAGCTGGTCAGGTTCCACAAGAATCATGGCAAGCTGGCAACCCTGACCGCCGTGAAGCCCCCTGGCAGGTTCGGTGCATTAGGGATCGAGAACGAGGTGGAGATCAAGACCTTCCTTGAGAAGCCAAGAGGAGAGGGAGGCTACGTCAACGGGGGTTTCTTCGTCCTGGAACCTCAGGTTCTCGACCTTATCCAAGGTGACGAAACGATCTGGGAACGCGAACCATTGGAGCACCTTGCTTCGAAAGACCAGCTCCGAGCCTATAAGCACGATGATTTCTGGTACGCCATGGACACCCTGAGGGACAAGAACCACTTGGAGAGCCTTTGGAGTGGCGGGAAAGCACCGTGGAGAGTTTGGAAATGAGCACTTCTCCGAAGATCGATCTGAAGAGCAAGTATCGGAACAAGAGAGTGCTAGTGACCGGACATACTGGTTTCAAGGGCGGTTGGCTATCGTTCTGGCTGGCGAAGCTGGGAAGTGAAGTGACCGGATTCTCCAACGAGATCCCTACGAAGCCTTCCTTCTATGAGGCGGTCGGGCTCAAAGAAAGAGTGGATAGCATCATGGGAGACGTGCGCGACCTCGATAAGGTCTCAGAGGTCGTTCGTGAATCCCGACCGGACTACATATTCCACCTGGCGGCGCAGCCATTGGTCAGGAGATCCTACGATAGACCGGTGGAGACGTTCGATGTGAACGTCATGGGAACAGTGAACGTGATGGAAGCGGCCCGGGAAAGCAGGTCACTCCAGGCCCTCGTATGCATCACCAGCGACAAATGCTATGAGAACGACGAACGGGCGGGCGCCTATCGCGAGACGGATAGGTTGGGAGGGAAGGACCCCTATAGCGCCAGCAAGGGAGCGGCGGAGATCGCCATCGCCTCATACCGACGATCGTTTTACGAACGGAGCAAGGAACGGAGGACGGCGCTGGTCTCCGCCCGGGCGGGGAACGTCATAGGCGGAGGGGATTGGGCGGCGGACCGCATCGTGCCCGATTGCATTCGCGCCCTTTCTCGGAAGAAGGCGGTGGTTCTCAGGGATCCAGGAGCGACAAGGCCATGGCAGCACGTTCTCGAACCTCTGTCCGGATACCTCATCCTCGCCCTCAAGGCGGGAAAGGATCCCGCTCGCTACAACGGAGCATGGAACTTCGGGCCCGCGAAGGGACAGAACCTCTCTGTTGAGGAGCTGGTGAAGATGATCATCGAGGAATGGGGGGAAGGGAGCTGGAGGGTGAGAAGGCCATCAGCCTCGCCTCCCGAGAGCCACGCGCTCAGATTGGACTGCACCAAGGCCCGCGATGAGCTTGATTGGAGACCGGTCTTGCCTATCGACCGAGCCATCAAGATGACGGTGTCCTGGTATAAGGAGCACTTGGAACAAGAAACGGACATGGCTAGGCTTTCGGGCGACCAGATCAAGGAGTATTCGAAGAGCAAGGGGTCGATCTTTCGCTAGAAATGGGTGGCTGAGATGACGACAAGGAAAAAGGACACGAACCTCGCCAATCCTGGGCTCGACCAGACCGATGAGGCGGTGGAGCTGAGAGGATCGATACTCGATTCCGTGGCAAGGTACTATCAGGCCGTCCATCAGAACAAGCCCTTCCGGCCCGGCGTCGACTATGTGCCCGTGGCGGGAAGGGTCTTCGACCAGAGCGATCTCCAAGCCTTGGTCGCTTCTTCCTTGGATTTCTGGCTGACGTCGGGGAGATTCAATGAATTATTCGAAGCGGAGTTCTCGAAATTCCTGGGCACCAGACATGTTGTTACGACCAATTCCGGGTCCTCAGCAAATTTACTCGCAATCTCCGCGCTGACCTCCCCGCAGCTGGATGAGAAGAGACTCAAGCCAGGCGATGAGATAATCACGGTGGCTGCGGGATTCCCCACCACGATAGCACCGATAATCCAGAACTCCCTGGTGCCGGTCTTCGTGGACGTCAGTCTTCCCACATACAATGCGAACGTTGAGGCTCTCGAAAAAGCCGTGACCAATCGGTCGAAAGCGATATTCCTTGCTCATACCTTAGGAAACCCTTTCGATGTTGACGAAGTGCGTAGGATCGCAAAGGAAAATGACCTGTGGCTAATCGAGGATTGTTGCGACGCGCTCGGCTCGGAGTATCGCGGTGTAAAAGCAGGGACCTTTGGTCAGATCGCCACCTTCAGCTTTTACCCTGCCCACCACATCACCATGGGGGAGGGGGGCGCCGTCGCTACGAACGACAAAGATCTCGCTCATATCGTACGTTCCTTCCGCGATTGGGGTCGGGACTGCTACTGCGATCCAGGGAAGGATGACACCTGCGGCAAGAGGTTCGCGATGCAGCATGGTGACCTGCCGTTCGGCTACGATCACAAATACGTATATTCCCACATCGGGTACAATCTGAAGATAACGGATATGCAGGCGGCGGTGGGATTGGCGCAGCTCCAACATCTTCCCTATTTCATAAAGGCTAGGAGGGAACGGTTCGAGACCATTAAGAAGAGAATCCAGCCACTTGAGGAATTCCTCATCCTACCAGAGGCGACTAAGGGCAGCAACCCATGTTGGTTTGGGTTCCCTATGACCATGAGGGACGGTCGCAAGCATGCTCGTCTAGATCTATTGAGGTATCTGGAACAACACAGAATCGGTGCTAGACTGCTCTTCGGTGGCAACCTCGTCTGCCAACCTTGTATGGCCGGACAGAAGTTCCGGGTGAGCGGATCTTCGGAAAATACAGACCGCATCATGAACGATACCTTTTGGACTGGCGTCTATCCTGGATTGAGTCCGGAAATGATAGATTACTTTATTGAGACTATGACGAGATTTTTTAGCGCTCCGCTGAGGTGAATAGATGTCTTCAACAGAAACCGATGGCAAATCCAAGAGTCAGACATCGAGAGGAAGATCACCAGCCACGCGAGATAGGATAGTGGACGAGGACATTCAATTCATCTGCAGCTCCTGCAGAAGCGAACTGAACCAACTGAAAGGTAAACGCCTTATGATCACCGGCGGCACTGGGTTCGTTGGCAGGTATCTTGTGGAATCGGTGCTGGAATTCAGTTCGAAGAGTCGGAATAGATGTCATATTCTTCTTCCAGTACGCGATCCAAGGAAAGCACGATGCATGTTCGGCGAGCGCCTTGAAGCTGGAGATATCGTCTTGGTCCAATGGCATGAAGTGGGGAGTAGCTTGGCTCAAGAGGAACGTTGCGATTACATCATTCATGCCGCATCGCCCTCGGACCCGCGGGAGTATCTAAAGGATCCGAAAAAGACGATTGAGCAGATTGTTGACCTAACCCAATCTATCGTGGACTACGCCGTTTCAGCAGATTCGAGAAGATTGTTATATGTCAGCAGCGGAGCGGTCTACGGAAAAGTGCCAACGGGTCTTGACCGCATACCAGAAGACTATCCGGGGGCGCCTGATCCCACGTCCCCAAGCTCATGTTATGGGGAAGCAAAAAGGTTCAGCGAGATGCTATGCTCGACCTCTGGCGTAGAGACAGCAATCGCCAGGCTGTTCAGCTTCATTGGACCCTATCAAGACCCGAACTCAAGTTTCGCGGCTCCTGATTTCATCAATCAGGCTTTGACAAAACGCAGAATCGTCGTGCGCGGAGATGGCACGTCGGTCCGGAGCTATTGCTACTCCTCAGAACTCTGCATCACCCTCTGGAAGCTGTTGCTTGGAAAGAGAGCGCACGTGGTGTACAATGTGGGCATGGACAGCCCCACGATCACCATTGAAGAGCTGGCCAAATTGGTGGCGGACGTGGTCGGAAACACGAAGGTAGAAGTTTTGGGCGCTAAGCCCGCTCGTGCCACCAAGGAGCCTCCAAACCGATACGTTCCCGATATCAGCAGACTGAGAGATATTTACGAACCCAAGATAGGGGTCAGAGAAGCCGTCGAGAGGACCGTAGCTCATTGCCAGGGGACAGGGTATGCAGGGCTGTGTCACTGATTAGCGGTGAGAAGCGAATGGAGGTACTTGATGAAGATTGGAGCAGTAAGATTGGCGAGAAACCTGGGCTCAACTCCCTCTTTGGCCAGATCGAGCATACCCGCCCAGAGATTCTCACCTTAGAAGACTTCTTCTCTAGAACGAGAAGGTTCACCAGACGATATCTAGGAAACCTGAGGAACTGCTTCAGGTAGAGAGTGACAGACATCATTGAACGCATCCACAAGGCTTCATGAGAGATCATTCACACCTTTTCGTTAGTCTCAGTTAATCACGCAGAACAACAAATATGAAGCGCGACCGACATCTTGGGTCTCAGCCAGAAAGACTGGAAAGGCGGAGGACTGAAGCTGTGGGCACCACTGATATGATCAGAAAGGACATCTTGCGCATGGTACACGCCTCGAAAAGCTCCCATATCGGCTCGTGCTTGTCTTCGGTCGAGATCCTATATACCCTTTACTTCCGAGTCATGAAGACCGATCCGACCAAGCCAGATGCCTTCGGAAACGATCGACTGATCTTGAGCAAAGCCCATGCCAGCGCAGCGTTGTATGCGACCTTAGCTGCCCGGGGGTTCTTTGACCGTAGATTGCTAGACAAGTTTTGCCAGAATGACGGGGCGCTCCCTTGTCACACCATCCGTCAGATCGTCCCCGGAGTAGAAACGTCTGGCGGCTCGCTCGGACATGGTCTTCCAATAGGACTAGGCATGTGCATCGGACTGAAATCATTCAATTCTCCATCCAGGATCTTCGTGATCATGAGCGACGGCGAATGCGAGGAAGGCTCGACCTGGGAAGCTGCCATGCTGGCTTCCACATTAAAAATGGACAATCTCACCGCAGTTGTGGATTTCAACAAGCTTCAGGCGTTTGGAAGAACGAATGAGATCGTGGACATGCGAAACCTAGCTGAGCGCTGGAGGGTGTTTGGTTGGGATGTGAGCGAATGCGATGGCCATGATGTAGCCCAGTTAGAATCGGCGCTCTCTCGCTCCCGTGACCGTCCGAAGATGGTCATCGCCCATACCGTGAAGGGAAAGGGGGTCTCCTTCATGGAGGACCGCTTGGAATGGCACTATAAATCGCCAAATGACGATGAGCTGCGGAGAGCCGTGGAAGAGATCGATTCGAGGGGGCGTTGAAAATGAGGGCCACCTTCGTGAACTGCCTCATCGAGCGCGCTCGCAAGGACGAGCGGATCTTCCTCATTACGCCCGATATGGGATTCTCTGTCCTTGAGAAGTTCAGAGATGAGTTCCCTGACCGCTTCCTGAACGTCGGGGTCGCGGAGCAAAACGCTATCGGCATTGCGGCCGGTCTCGCATTGACTGGAAAAGTAGTCTATGTTTACAGCATCATCCCGTTCCTGACCATGAGGTGCTACGAGCACATACGACTGGATGTAGCGTACATGAACCTGAACGTGAGGCTGGTGGGTGTCGGGGCCGGCCTGACCTATGGCCCTTCTGGTCCGACCCATCATTCCATCGAGGACATTGCCATCATGCGTGCCCTTCCCAACATGACAGTGTGTTGCCCAGGCGATCCCATCGAGGTCAGGGAGCTGATCAATCATAGCTTCGATCTTGAAGGGCCGATTTATTTCCGCTTGGGCAAGAGTGGCGAGAAGACCGTTCATCCTGAGGGGACGAAGATCAGGATCGGCGAGGCCATTGAAGTTCGAGATGGAAAAGATCTATGCTTGATAACGACCAGCAACACCCTGGCTTGGGCGGTGGAGCTCTCTCAAGCCCTCGCGAAGAAGGGCGTCGCGACCGGTGTCATCTCGATGCCGACCATCAAACCCTTAGACGCTAAGGCAATAACTAGCATTGTGGAGAAGGGGACGCCGATCGTGACTCTTGAGGAACATAATATCATCGGAGGACTGGGATCGGCCGTGGCGGAAGTGATCGCAGAGCATGGACAAAGAACGCGATTCATGAGGAAGGGTATCCCCGACCGGTTCGTCAGCCAGATAGGTGACCAGGCGTACCTGAGAAAGGTTTTGCACATCGCCGATGTGGATGAGCTTGTTCGGTTCGCACAGGGAACATAGCATTATCGTGGCATTCGTTCCAGAAGTCGAAAACTTAAGGCGCAGGACTGCGACCTGCTTTCGACCGATGTAGTCATGGACTGGATTAGCCTGGTCTACGACGGCGATGAGCCGAGGCTGGCGTTCGGGAGCAAACTGGACGAGCAGTTCCCTTGAGGGCGCCAGCCAGCTACCCAAGAAAGGGCGAGGGTGCATGCAGAAACGCTTATGCATAACCCAGCCGATTGCACTGGATAATGGCCACCGGTGAGAGGTCGCCCCTCGACATCTCGGTATTCATCCTCTCCTATAACAGAGCGGAGTACTTGCGAGAGGCCCTGCTGGCCGTTCTGAGACAGGACCGTGGACCCTCAGAGGTGGTCGTCCTGGACAACGGCAGCCAGCCAATGGTCAAGGAGAAGGTCCACGACCTTCTGGAACGCCCGGTACGATGGGAAGGGGCCGAGACCACCCATTCCCCTTTCTGGAACATTTACCGAGCCTTCGCCCTCGCCAAAGGCAAGTACCTGGCTATTCTGCATGACGATGACCGCATCTGTCCCACTTTCATCCGGGAGCAGTGCGATTTCCTGGAGCGACACCCGGAAGCGGTGGCGGTGGGCTGCAATGCTCTGCTCATCGACGAGCGAGGCGAAAGGAAAGGGACCATGCTCAAGAATGGTAGCGAGGCGGAGCAGCTTTTCCGGTCAGGCGCCCAGATGGCGCTACAATACACGAAGTCCTCGAATCCGCCATTCCCTTCCTACGTGTACCGGAACGGCTTCCCGCAGAGAGTCCGATTCAAAGAGGAATTCGGCAAGGTCGCGGATTGTCCGTTCATCTGCGAGCTGGCCGAGCTCGGCCCTGTGGGTTTTCTGAATCGTCCGCTGATGGAGTATCGGGTTCATGCAGGACAGGACTCAGTCACCTACCCGGAGGACAGCCTTCGAGCCCGTGATAGGATGCTTGTGGAGATGGGCACCAAGGATGCGGCGGTCCGTCGGGAGATCCTTTCGAAGATCTCGAAGGATCAAACGATCCGTGCATTCGAGACCTGGAGGAGAGAGGTCTTGACCGAAAAGAGATACGGTGCTATGTTCCGGGTGGCCTGCAACGTGAGGCCGGAGTACTTTTCGCTCTCTGGTGGGCTGTATGCCATTAAATCGATGCTCGTGGAAAGGATCTATTCGAGGACCTCATAGAACAGCGTGAGAGCAGAGTATAAGAGCGGAGAACCACTGTTCCAGTCCGCTGCCCCAGGAACGAAACGCTATGGTCCTCGTAAGCGTGATCATCCCCACCTACAACCGGGAGAAGACGGTAGGCAATGCCATTGACAGCGTGCTTTGCCAGACATTCGAAGATTTCGAGCTGATCGTGGTCGATGATGGCTCGACCGATGGCACGGAGAGGATCGTGCGGTCCTACGCCGACCCCAGAGTGAGGTTCCTCAGAGCCTACGAAGGGAACCGTGGACCTGCGGCAGCGAGGAACTCAGGGATCGAAGCCTCCCTAGGACGGTACATCGCCTTCCAGGACTCCGACGATGAATGGGTCCCGGAGAAACTAGCCATCCAGATCGAGACCATGCGAAAAGCCTCTGACCAGATGGGAGTGGTCTATGGCACCATCCTGCGCAAGTTAGGCGATTCTGAGGAACGACTGCCCCGCGAGAACGCCAAGAAGAGCGGGCGGGTGCTGGATTCTCTCCTCGAAGGCAACCTGGTGGGGACCCCGGTGGCCATGGTGAAGAGCGAACTCCTAAGAAAGGTGGGCGGTTTCGATACTTCCCTGAAGAGCATCGAGGATTGGGACCTCTTCCTTCGGCTTTCGGAGGTCTGCGATTTCGAGTTCATCGATCGAGTGCTCTGCGTTTCGACCGAGCTTCGGGATAGCGTGAACGCCAACCGCGATCGTTGGATAGATAGTCTGGCGAAGTTCCTGGAGAAGCATAAGGCGCTCTATGCTAGGAACAGGAGAGCGCTCATGGGCTTCTACTTGGAGATAGGAAGGGTCCGTCTGAAAATGGGCGAAGGACGAAAAGGAAAGGCATTCGTGAAGAAGGCGTTCCGCGCCTATCCCTGGAGCGCCTCCCCATTCTTCCTTAGGCTGGCAAGCCTTTTCGGCGTGGGGGCATTAGGCAAAGCCTCGAATCTTGTGGCGAAGGTGGAAGGGAGACCTGTCCGGTAGCTTCTGAAGAGTGGCGTGGCTGGGAAGAGGAAAGCAAGAAAGAAGGATGAGGGAAATGGAAAAGGGTTCGCGGCTTCCTCTTGCGCAGCACGCACAGTACGCCGAACGTCCAACGACCTCTTGCCGCCGGAATTGAAGAATTGTTGCGAGGGGCGAGCTCAAGAACCTCTCCATGCAGGGTTCAGGGGATGAGACTCCTAGACTCCGGTGGTCCAGTCATCCCGTGGGCATCGCTCGGTCCCTTCGCGCCGACAGCGATGCGCTCTCCCAGCTAACATGAACGTATTCCGCCGCTCAAGAGCGCGCGACGATCCGGTCCTTCCAACCTCATCCTTCTCCCTAGATCCGCTTGTATCATTGGTCCTCAACTCCCACCTGGCGAACTCCGAGTTCCGTGAGCTCTCATCCATCATCCTTACCTGCAGCAATGCGTGCGATATCATGTTCATCGACTTCTAGAGGGCCGAGGTGAGACGTGTCGTTTCTGCCGCCCTAGGGCGGTTCGCAAACACCATTTTTCAAATTATGACATTGAGCCTGGCATTGAAATGCAGCCGCCGTAGGGCGGGACAACTAATAATATCCCTCCGCGCCATCACATTCGCATGCCTCTGTATGACGCGAGGATCCAAGTGGTCCACGACTGCCCCTACAGCATCCTGACCCGGAAGTACCCGGAGGCCACCATCGCCATGTGGTGCAACATGCACTCGCACGTGTTCGAGCTGAGCGCCCCCTCCGAAGAGGTGCTGAAGCTGGTGGAGAGGGAGCTAGGCAACCTTGGGACCAAGCAGGTTACGGTCCGAGAAGGCAGCCTCCTGAGCATGATCACCAAGGACTGCGACTGCAAGCCAGGCGTGGGGAGCATCATCGAAGAGGAGGGGCTGTGGCACGAGGAACCGGTGGTGTACCGAGGAGGTTGGGAGAACTACCACGTCCTAGGACATGAGCGAGAAGCGTTCGGACGCATGGTCAAGCGGATCGAACGCGAGGGAGGAACGGTGAACCTGCAATCGCTTAGGCCGCTTCGACTTCGCGGGGTGGCGAAGGACATGATACTGACTACCTCCACGATGTTCGCCGGGCTCACGGACAAGCAAATAGAGGTGCTCGCATTGGCGAGCGCCCTTGGATATTTCGACCGGCCGGCCAAGGTGGGGCTGGACGAGCTCGCGCGGCGCTCGGGGCTCTCACGATCTACATACGCAGAGCATCTGCGCAAGGCGGAAGGAAAGCTGCTCGACAACCTCTGTCCCCTGATCCAAATGGCGGCGAACAGCGACGCCTGCCGCGGGTGAGCATTCCTCACTGCAATTTCTTGACCAGCCAGGCGATGTTCTGCCCGAGATTGCGCATGGTCTTCACTCCCTCGATGTCCTGCTCGATGTCGCCGGGTTTCTGGGCCGTGACCACGTTCCAGTAGCTTGCACCGGGGATTATCCATTCCCCGATGAGGAAGAAGTGGTTGATCTCGTCGAAGGTGTTCAACGAGCCGGCCCTTCGATGCACGGCCACCGCCGCTCCCACTTTGTGCCTGAAAAGGCCGCCGTTCGCTCGGGTCACATACCCCACGCGATCGATGAAGGCCTTGGTCTGGGCGCTCAGCCCTCCGAAGTAGGTGGGCGAGCCGATGATGACGGCCTCGGCCCCTTTGATCATCTGGATGTATTCGTTCACCGGGTCGTCCTTGATGATGCACCTTTCGTTCTTTTTCTTGCCGCACGTTCCGCAGGCTTTGCAGGGTGAGATATCTTCGCCGCCCATCTGCACCAGTTCGACCTCGATGCCCTTCTTCTCGATCTCCTCCAGCACGATCTCCAGCGCGCGGTGCGTGTTGCCGTTCGCCCGCGGACTGCCGTTGAACGCGATGACCTTCATCCAGTTGTCTCCTTGGAGAATGGGATTCTCTCTGAGCTCTAATAAAAGGCGTGGAGCCGCTTAGCTCAATTATTGCTCTCTCTGCACAATGTTGTTCAATAATGATTATATATGTTCATCATATACCGGGAAAGTACATGTCACTCAATCGACGAATGGTCAATTTCGAAGAGATCGGCGCCGCCCTCCCCCCGCTCCACCTTTATCGACGATTGGCACCTGAGTTCGACTGCTCTTTCATGCTGGAGAGCGCGGTCGGCGACCAGCGCACGGTCGCCTACTCCTTCCTCGGCTTCGGCCCGGAGAGCGTACTGGCGTGTCGCGATGGTGAGGTTCGGGGAGGCGAGTCGGACGACCATCTCCGTGCCATTCCATTGGAGTTCCTCCGGGAGACCATCAGGAGGAATTCGGTCGCCTCCTCGCCCTTCCCCTTCGCTGGAGGGCTGGTCGGATACTTCTCATACGAGTTCGCTTCCCAGGCCGAGCCCTCCTTCCCTTCGTACGCTCGCTCCTCGTTCCCCGATTTCGAGCTGGGGCTCTACAAGGAGGGCGTGATCTACGACCACTCGAGCTTCCGCTGCTACTATTTCCACATGGAAGGGAAGGGCGAATTGTTCGAAATGCTCCTCAACCCTCCCTCCCGTTCGGAAAGGGACCTTCACGTGGGCCCGATGCGACCCTCCACTGAACAGGAAGGGTTCGAGGCTTCGGTCCGGGACGCCAAGCTGCGCATCCGCGACGGCGAGGTGTTCCAGGTCGTACTCTCCCGGTCCCTCAGCGCACGTTTCGACGGGGACCCGCTACGTCTCTACGAGCAGCTGAGGACCTCGAACCCCTCCCCCTACATGTTCTACTTGGACTTCGGCGAGCGCAAGGTACTCGGCTCCAGCCCCGAGACGCTTCTCACCGTCAGGGGAAGGGAGGCGACCACCTTCCCCATCGCCGGGACGCGTTCGGTCGGAAACGGACCGAAGGAGCACCGGAGACTGCGAGAAGAGATGCTCACGGACGAGAAGGAGCGTGCGGAACACTGCATGCTGGTCGATCTCGCACGCAACGATCTGGGCAAGGTGTCCGAGTTCGGCTCCGTCCACGTGCCAGAGTACATGTCCGTGGCGAGCTACAGCCACGTGCAGCACCTTGTGTCGAAGGTGAGCTCGACCCTCGCCCCGAAGATGGATTCAATCGCCGCCCTGGCAGCGGTCTTCCCCGCCGGGACGGTCTCGGGCGCTCCGAAGCCGAGGGCGATGCGGATCATCTCCGAGCTTGAAGGCCGGCCGCGCGGCGCCTATGCCGGCGGCGTGGGCTACCTCTCATTCACCGGCGACCTGGATTCCGCGATCACCATCCGCTCCGCGTTCGTAAACCGTGACATCATCACGTTCCAGGCCGGCGCGGGCATCGTCTCGGACTCCGACCCGGCGAAGGAGTTCGTGGAGACGGAGCACAAGCTCGGCGCGCTCCAGGCGGCTCTTCAACGGCTGCGCGCCTCGACGCAGAAGGAGGAGGTGGCGGCATGAAGGTCGTTCTCATCGACAACTACGACTCCTTCGCGTACAACCTGTACCAAGCGCTGGGCGAGCTGGGGACCGAGGTGACGGTGGCCCGCAACGACGCCATATCGGTGGAGGACCTGGAGCGCCAGCGGCCGGACGCCATCGTCATATCGCCCGGACCGGGCCATCCCGCCAATCCCGGCGATTTCGGCGTCTGCCGGGAGATCCTCACCACGCTGTCCCAGCACACCCCGACGCTGGCCGTCTGCCTGGGCCACCAGGGCTTCGCCCTCGCCTACGGCGGAAAGGTCGCACACGCCAGACGCATCGTGCACGGCAAGACCTCGCTCATCCACCACGACTCGCTCGGCATCTACCAGGGAATCGAGAACCCTTTCGTGGCCGGGCGGTACCACTCGCTGATAGTCACCGAAGTCCCACCGGAGATCACGGTCTCGGCGAAGAGCGACGAAGGCGAGATCATGGGCATCCGCCATTCGCGCTATCCTATCGAAGGCGTGCAGTTTCATCCGGAATCGATCCTCACGCCCAAGGGAGGCGTGCTGCTTAGCAACTTCCTCGCGGAGGCGAGAAGATGAGCGCTTCGGCCATCCGCTCACCTTCGGGCACGACCGAACGCCGAAGCATGAGACGCTTCGCCCAGGAGGTCGTGAAGGGGAGCGCATCGCACGATCAGGTGGTCGAGGTACTCCGCTCCCTGGACCGGTCCGGATACGGAGCGAGAGACGTGCTGGACCTGGCCATGGTGTTCCGCGAAGCCACCGTCCCAGTGTACGCACGTCACCCCGCCGTTGCCGACCTCTGCGGCACCGGAGGAGGGAGCGCGAGGACGTTCAACATCTCCACCGCCGCCTCGTTCGTGGTCGCGGGCGCGGACGTGCCAGTGGCGAAACACGGCAACCGCTCCAACGCCGGCCGTTCGGGCAGCGCGGACGTCATGGAGGCTTTGGGCGCGGTCCTGCCCCTCACCCCCCGCACCGCCGGGGCGATCCTCGACGATCTCGGCGTCTCCTTCTTCTTCGCCCGGGCTTTCAACCCAGCAATGCGGAACGCGGCCTCCGCCCGGAAGGCGATGCGGGGCAAGACCATCTTCAACGTCCTCGGTCCCTTGCTCAATCCCGTCCAGGGGCGGAAGCGGCAGCTGATCGGTGTCTACGATCCGGAATTGCTGGACCTCCTCCCTCCGGTCCTGGCACCCCTGAACATCGAGCGATGCCTGCTGGTCCACGGCGATCCGGGCATGGACGAGGTCTCAGTACTCGGTCCGACGCGGGTGGCGCTGGTCCAGAACGGATCGCTGGAACGCTTTGACTTCGATCCCGGCACGCTTGGGTTGAGAACTGCCTCGCCCGAGGACATCGCCGACCGGCCGGCGAAGGAGTCGGCGCTCCTCATCCGTCGCGTCCTCGAAGGCGAGGAGAACGGCGCACCGAGGGACGCGGTGCTGCTCAACGCCGCCTTCGGTCTGGTGGCGTTCGGCCGCTGCAACGACCTCGCTCACGCTTTCCGTGTGACCGAGCACGCGCTCGATTCGCGTCAGGCGCTGCGCAAGCTGGATGCCTTCGTGACACGGAGCAGGGAGGACGGAGCATGACCGACACCTTGACCCAGCTGGTGGAGAACGCCCTCGACCTGGTAGACTGCTGCTACTACTCTGCCTTTCCACGCAGGCCAGGCAAAGGCATGCCTTCCCTGGTGGGGGCGCTCTCCCGGAGCGTCGCCTTCCCGATCATCGCCGAGGTGAAGACCTCGGCCCCGATCAGAGGGCGCGTCTCCGAGCACAAGCCACTGGACCTCATCGCCTGCTACCACCGGGGAAGCGCGGCAGCGCTCTCGGTGCTGACGGAACCTATCTTCTTCGGAGGGAGCCTTGACGCGCTCAGATTCGCCGCGGACGGCCGCACACCGGTCCTGATGAAGGATGTTGTGGTTTCTCCAGAGCAAGTGCTGGCCGGAGCCAGTCGAGGGGCATCGGCGGTGCTGCTCATCGAGGGTGCGCTGTCGCATCCCCTGGCGCGCGCCCGGGCGGACGTCCTCATCGACCTGGCACATCGCGAGGGAATGGAGGTGGTGCTCGAGGCCTCTACGGAGGCGGAGCTACTCGTGGCCATGGAGCGCGACGCGGACGTCATCGGCATCAATCAGAGGGACCTGAGCACGATGCGGCTCGACGGCGAGCTGGCGTCGGACCTGCTGAAACGCTTCAGACCGAGCTGCGCCAAGCCCATGATCGTCATGAGCGGGATCGCTTCGAAGGATCAGCTCGTCCACCTGCGGGATCTCGGAGCGGACGGGGCCCTGGTCGGCACGCATCTTGCTTCCTCGAGCGACCCTGAGCTGGCGCTTCGGGCGTTGGAGGTGTCGCGATGACCCTGGTCAAGATATGCGGTTTGATGCGCGAGGAGGACGTTGACGCGAGCCAGGGGGCGGACTTCCAGGGCCTCGTGGTCGCCTCCGGCTCGCGCAGGAGCCTCATGGCGGAGAGGGCGAGGGAGCTGATGGCGTCCGCCCGCGGTAGGACGGTGCTCGTCTCATCGACCAGCGACCTCGCCCTTCTGGCCAGACTCGCCTTGTATCTGAGGCCGGACGTGGTCCAGGCGCACTATCCCTTCTCGCCCAAGGAACTGAGCGCTCTGGCCGAGGCCGTGCCGGTGGCCGTGTGGGCCCTCGTGCCCATGGGCACAGGATCGGAGATGGCCCGGGCGCGCTCCCTGCTCCCCGCCGCTTCCGCCCTGGTCCTGGACACCGCTGCGGGATCGCCGGGCGGGAACGGGGTGCCTCACGATTGGAGCCTCAGCCGTACGGTGAGGGACGCCTGCCACCCCTGTCCCGTGGTGCTGGCCGGCGGTCTTTCGCCCTCTAACGTGGAGGAGGGCATCTCAAGGGTGCGGCCGTACGTCGTGGACGTGTCCAGCGGGGTCGAGAGCGGAGGCAGGAAGGACCCCGAGCGCATCCGTGATTTCATCTCCAAGGCGCAGGGGGCGGTGCCATGAGCCAGAATGCCCGGTTCGGCGAGTTCGGCGGCCAATACGTTCCGGAGGTGCTCATGACCGCTCTGGAGGAGCTGGAGCGGAGCTACCGTGAATGCCGGAGCGATCCCGGGTTCGCGAGCGAGCTTGCCTGGTACAACCGCCACTACGGCGGGCGACCGACGCCCCTCTACTTCGCCCACAACCTGACCAGGAAGCTGGGAGGGGCGAGGGTGTACCTGAAGCGGGAGGACCTATGCCATGGTGGCGCCCACAAGTTCAACAACGTCATCGGCCAGGGGCTGCTGTGCAAGCGCATGGGCAAGAAGCGGGTGATCGCCGAGACGGGGGCGGGGCAGCACGGGGTAGCGACCGCCATGATCGCCGCCGTGCTCGGACTGGAGGCGGTGATCTACATGGGCGAGGAGGACACCAGGCGGCAGAGGATGAACGTGGAGCGGATGAAGCTCCTGGGGGCGGAGGTGAAGCCGGTGAGGAGCGGCTCCAGGACCCTGAAGGACGCCATCAACGAGGCGATGAGGGACTGGGCGGCGTCGGTCGTCGACACCTACTACCTGTTCGGGACGGCCGCCGGACCGCATCCCTATCCGACCATGGTGCGCGATTTCCAGAGCGTGATCGGGGCAGAGGTGAGGACGCAGGCTCTGGAACAAGAGGGCAAGCTCCCGGACCTGCTGGTCGCTTGCGTGGGTGGAGGCAGCAACGCCATCGGCACCTTCTATCCCTTCATCTCGGACCAGGGCGTGCGCTTCCTCGGTGCGGAGGCGGCGGGCTGCGGCCTGAGCAGCGGCAGGCATTCGGCCAGCTTGAGCGCAGGGAAGGTGGGCGTGCTCCATGGGGCCAAGACCTATCTGCTGCAGGACCGGGACGGCATGATCAACGAGACGCACAGCATCGCCGCCGGGCTCGACTACCCCGGCGTCGGACCGGAACATTCCTGGCTGAAGGACACGGGTCGGGCGGAGTACGTGGGCGTGACGGATGAGGAGGCCCTTGACGCCTTCCGCATGCTTTCCCGCACCGAAGGCATCATCCCGGCGCTGGAGAGCGCGCACGCCATCCATGCAGGCGCGCGAAGGGCCGCCTCGATGGGCGAGGACGAGATGGTCGTGATCACGGTCTCCGGCAGGGGCGACAAGGACCTGGGAACGGTCCTGCTCGGCGAGGGGGGATCCTCCTGAGCCGGTTGAAGGCGTCCTTCGACCGAACGAAGGCGAGGGGGGAAGGCGCTTTGATCTGCTACCTCACCGCCGGTCTCCCGGACGAGGAGGGGTTCCTGGCGCACTGCCGGTCCGCGGTGGAGGGGGGCGCGGATGTGCTCGAGGTGGGCGTTCCCTTCTCCGACCCGGTGGCCGACGGGGCGGTCATCCAGATGGCGTCGGCTCGAGCTCTTGCCTCCGGCGTCCGGCCGGCCAAGGTCTTCGAGCTCGTGCGCCAGATGGGAGATCTGGATGTCCCGATCGTGCTCATGGGATACTACAATCCCATCTTTGTCATGGGCGAGAAGGACTTCGTTTCCCAGGCGAAGAGCGCGAAGGCGGACGGCCTGATAGTGGCCGACCTGCCGATGCAGGAGAGCGAGAGCTTGGGCCATGCCTGTCGGGAAGAGGGATTGGACCTGGTGCAGATCGCCGGGCCGACCACCAGCGAGGTGAGGATGCGCTCCATCGCCGACCGATCGTCCGGCTTCCTCTACTTGGTCAGCTCGCTGGGCACCACCGGCGCGAGGGACTCCCTGCCGATCGGCCTGCACGACCTGGTGAGGACGGCCAAGCGGGCGGCGGACCGCCTCCCCGTCGCTGTGGGCTTCGGCATTTCCCGCCCGGAGCAGGTACATCAGGTCATCGAATGCGGAGCGGACGGAGCGATCGTGGGCAGCGCCCTCCTGGCGAAGCTGCTCGAGGGAGCGACACCGGATGAGACGAGGACATTCGTAAGGGAGTTGAAGAGCGGGACTCGTTGACGATGCGAACGCCTCTAATAGCAGTCTGCAGTCTCCAGTGTCGGTAAGGTGGGAGGGGTAGCTCCGTGGCGGTCAAGGTCAAGATCTGCGGCTTGACGAGCCATTGGGACGTGGAGGCGGTGAGGCTCGCCGACTGCTGCGGCTTCATCGTCGAGTCCCGCTCCCCCCGCGACCTCATCCCCAACTGCGCCGAGGACCTGATGTCCGCCTTGCAGATCAACGACCTCATGGCTCTTAGGGGCAGAGCGCCCTTGGTTCCGTCCTTGAGTCAAAGCTTCATGTCTTGTGCAAAGGTATGCGCAGCCCGAAGCCCTCATCCAAGTGCTGGAGCCTTCTTCTCACCAGCTGCTTCAGATCCACGTCCACCAGCAGAAGGGAGTCCACGCCCTCGCTCGCCGCGCGCACGCAGTTCTCCAAGGCGTTGAAGTGGTAGTCGACGGGCAGCGAGGAATCGTGCGCCAACCTTCGAGCTCTAGTCCCATACACTCCCGAACGGCCGGAGCGCCAGTTGCGCAGCGCCTCTGCCGCCGCCCTCGCCTTCGGCTCGCTGCCGTCCACCTCCACCAAGGTGATCCCTCCGACGACCACTTTAGAGGGTGCGAGCTTCTGAAGCACCTCCTCCAGGTCGCGCGGCGTTGCCCCTCCCGCAACCGGGATCCTGCCTTTCAGCCGGAGGTTCATGTCGTAGAGCGTCGGTCGGACCAATCCGAGGGAGTGCACCTTCCTCTCGTCCAGAAAGAAATCCTCTGGCAGACCGGAGAACTCCAGCCGACCCTGGTGCAGGATCTGGACCTCGTCCGCCCATTCGTAAGCGGTTTCGACGTCGTGCGTGGACATGATCACGGTTAGCCCTTTCTGGTTCAGCTCGTCCGCCAATTCCAGCAGTTCGTGCACCATGCGCGAATCGAGGCCGGCCGTCGGCTCGTCCATCATCAGCACCTTGGGCTTCATGGCCAAGGCGCCGGCGAGGGCGATGCGCTTCCTTTGTCCGAAGGACAGTTGCTGCGTAGGTCTCCCCCGCACATCCTCCAGGTCGACCAGGAAGAGAGCTTCATCCACTCTGCGCTCCACTTCCTCTTTGGAGAGGTTCAGATTCAGAGGGCCGAAGGCCACGTCCTCCTCCACCGTGGTGGAGAATATCTGGTCGTCGGGGTTCTGCAGCACCACCGCCACCTGCTCTCGGAGCTCGACCAGGGAGCGCTTGCCGTAGTCGACCTTACTGCCCGAGTAGTACACCTCGCCCTGCTTCGGCTTCAGGACGCCGTTGAAATGAAGGAAGAGGGTCGATTTCCCTGAACCGTTCGAACCCAGGACGACGGTCTTCTTGCCGGCGGGGATGCTCAAGCTGATCTCTCGCAGTGCCACCGTCCCGTTCGGATAGGCGTATGTCAGGCCCCTCGTTTCCAGGATCGGCTCGACCAGCTCACCACCATCCGTTCAAAGGCCAGTTGACCACGACATGGTTCAGAAGATAGAGCGAGAGGAAAGCGACCAAAGGCAAGAGCGTCCAGAAGGCGGTCATCCTGGCGGGGGGGCGGAAGGAGGGGAAATCGCCCTTGAAGTTGCGGCAATAGAGCGCTATCTGGGACCGGTCCGCCACCTCCAGAGAACGGATGAAAAGCCCCACGGCCAGCTTTCCGGTGGTACGGAGCTTGTTCCTGGTCCCCCTGAACCCGAGACGGCAATTGGCCGCGACGTACATCACCTCCAGCTGCTCGAAGAGGAGGAAGGAGTAGCGGTAGACGAGGATCACGAGCTCGATGATGTAGCGGGGGATGCGCATCTGCCTCAGGGCGCAAGCGAAATGAGGTATGGGGGTGGAGGTGGCGAAGAAGAGCATGACGCTCACGCCGGCCAGGGCGCGCAGGAAAACCATCATGGCCAGGTTCAAGCCTGCGTCAGTGATCCTAAGGGATATCCCTGCGAAGGTCGCGCTCCAGATCGTGGAGCCCTCGGCGGTGACCAAGGCGATGATCAGCGTCCCGAAGAGGAAGATGATCAGGGCATCCAACAAGGCCATCCTGATGACCTTGGGGAAGCGGAAGCGGGTGGAGCGGAAGAGCAGCGCCATGCCGACGACGAAAACGGCTAGCGGTACGATGGGCGAGGTGGCGACCAGCGAGACGATGAGCAACGCCACCGCTAGAAGGAACTTGCCCAGCGGCGGCCAGAAGCGCATGGGGGATGAATATGCCAGCTCATCGATGGCGAACAGACCTCATGCCTCCCGTGCCGCCAGCTTCGTTTTCCTCAGGTAGCGGAAGAAATAGAGGATGACGACGATGCCTATGATGGCCTGGAGGGCGAAAAGCAGCATCTCCACGCTCTTATCGGGAACGAAGAAGTTCTCGAACCAGGGCATATAGCCAGGGTCGATCTGCTGGATGATCTCGACGCCCTGATTGTCCGTTCCCAATAGGCCGACGGCGGCATTGGCCACCAATGCCACCCCCAATATCGCTACCAGTATGGCGGCGATCAGTCGGTTCTTGCTCCGATCCAGGCTTGGCCTCTTCTCCCTGACCACACCTTCGATCACCTCCGGCTTGCTCTCCGCCAGGAAGTTGAAGAAGAGGACCAGCAACACGCCCTCGAGGATGGCCAAAGGTATCTGCGTGATGGCAAAGACCAGGAAGAACGTCTGGAAGGAGGGCAGGAAGTTGCCGTTGGTCGGGTAGGCCAGGGCAAGCTGGAACGACGTGACGACATAGGTCATCAGATCGGCCGTAAAGGCCGCGGCGAAGACCGAGACCGACATGGATGCGCGCGCTTTCTGTAGGGTGCGATACACAAGGAACGCGAGCGCCGGCCCGGCGATGCCCATGGAGAAGATGTTCGCGCCCAGGGTGGTGATGCCGCCGTGTGCCAGCAGCAACGCCTGGAATATCAGGACGATGGTGCAAAGGAGCGACGTCACCCCTGGTCCGTAGAGCACCGTGGAAAGCCCGGTGCCGGTGGGGTGGGAGGAGGAGCCGGCCACGGAGGGCAGCTTGAGGGCGGAGAGCACGAACACGAACGCCCCCGAGACCGCCACCGTCAGCTTCTGCTCCGGCCGCTCTTCGAAGATCCGCTTGATCTTGAGCGCGCCGTAGACCACGAAGGGGATTGAGATTAGGAGCCAGAACAGCGCCCAGAGCGGAGGCAGGAAGCCCTCCATTATGTGCACTTGCCCTCACACTCCTTGCACACCCCGGACAGACGGAGCGACCACCGCTTCACCTGCAGACCGGTCTGCTTCTGCAGCTCCGAGTGGCGGATCTCATAGGGCACGCAGAACAGTCGCTTGCAAACCTCGCATTCGAAGGTGGCGTTGGCGAAGGGGTGCTTGATGAAGACCTGCGTCGAACCTTGCTGCGTCTCAGAGATCAGACCTTCCTTGACCAGCTTGTTCAGGTTCCTGTAGACCGTCCCCAGGGAGATGTTCGGAAGGCGCGTCCTTGCCTGGAAGTACACCTCGTCCGCAGCGATTGGCTCATCGCTTGAATACACGATATCGATGATGACCTTCAGCTGCCTCGTCCACCTTGAGGAGTTGCCGGGCATATCAGTAATGGTTATCATTTACATGATAATGAATCTTCCCAAGGCGCGGCTCGAACGAGATCATCGACCGGCAGCGATAAGACGATAATCACCAAGGTCCTTACGGTTGGAGGTAACATCCAACTCGGTGTCCGACGATGGATCATGCGAACAAAGTGAGAGAGGAGGTGGAGAAGGGCGTCATCGGCCCCGACGAGAAATGCGAGCACTACCCTTGCCATTTCCAGGGCCAGGACTGCAGTTTCTGCTATTGTCCGCTCTATCCTTGCCTCGACCCGGACCTGGGAAAGATGGTTATCAGTCGCAAGGGAAAGGAGGTCTGGAGCTGCCAGGGCTGCTACTACGTTCACAGGAATGATGTGGCCAAGGACCTGATGGCAGCCCTCGTTCTCGAAAGAAATGTGCCTCCGGACGATCCGACGGTCAGGAAGCTCAAGGCCGATCTGGAGAGCACGCATGCCAAGCGCGCCCAGGCGATCATGGTGCTCGGAGCAACCTCCGGGGCGGGGAAATCGCTCATCGCCGCCGCTCTGTGCCGCATCCTCTCCGACGGCGGATATCGAGTGGCGCCGTTCAAATCGCAGAACATGTCCCTCAATTCCTGCGTGACCAAGGGAGGCGAGGAGATAGCGCGCATCCAAGAGCTGCAAGCCAGGGCCGCAAGGGCTGAGCCCATCGCCGCCATGAACCCCATCCTCCTCAAGCCGAAAGGCAACGCCGTCTCGCAGGTCATAGTGAACGGTCGGCCCTATCAGGACATGGACGTGCAACTCTACTACGGAGAATTCGTCCTAGGAAAAGGGCTGGAGGTCATTCGCGCCGCGTACGAGGAACTGGCGAGGACCAACGATTTCGTGGTCATCGAAGGCGCTGGTTCGCCAGCGGAGATCAACCTCGGGGAGCGGGACATAGCGAACATGCGCACGGCCGAGATCGCGAACGCGGACTGCATCCTGGTCGTCAACATGGAATGGGGCGGGGCCTTCGCCTACGCCTATGGCACGCTCAAGCTCTTGCCGGAGGAGCGCAGGCGCCGCTTCAAAGGCATCATCCTCAACAACATGCACGGCGATGCGCAGTGCTTACGACCGGGCATAGAGGAGCTCGAGCGTAGACTGGGCATCCCCGTTCTGGGCGTGGTGCCGCACATCGACCTCACCATACCCATGGAGGACTCGATGACCATCGCCTCCCAATGCAGCGATGAGGAGCGGATACGGGTGGGCGTCGTCCGTTTGCCGCGCATCTCCAACTTCACCGATTTCGAAGCTCTGGCGATCGAGCCAGGGGTCTCCATCATATATGTGACGGAGCCGAGACAGCTCGAGCTGGTCGAGGCCATCATCTTGCCAGGGACGAAGAACACCATCGAGGACCTGGCCTGGCTCCGTGAAAGAGGGCTGATCCAGGCCATCAAGCAGCGCGGCGGAAGGACGCCCATCATCGGCATATGCGGCGGCTTCCAGATGCTTGGGACGAAGATCATCGACGCGACCGGCGTGGAAGGGGGCACCCCGCAGGAAGTGGAAGGCCTGGGGCTGCTGAGCTCGGTCACATATTTCGACGCCTACGACAAGCGCACCGTGCAGGTGGAAGGCGTGCTATTGGCCACCGGGGAAAGGATAAGGGGATACGAGATCCACATGGGCCGCACCGAGTCGTCGGAGAAGCCACTTCTGCGGGTGAGCGATGGAAAGAATGAGTATGAGGAGGGGGCTCAGTCCGCCGACGGCATGGTCATGGGCACCTACCTCCACGGAGCTTTCGATCTGCCGCCTTTTCGACGGCTGCTGGTGGAGAAGGCCAGAGCATCGCCGCGCTCTCTGGATACCGAGCTAGTCTACCAGGATGAGGTGGAGGAGAGCCTGCAGAAGCTGGCGCGGACGGTGGAGAAAGCGATCGACCTCAGCTCTGTCATCAGCGAACGGAGGGGGGGAATATGAGGACGAATCGCATCATGTTGCAGGGGACCTCCTCCGGCTGCGGCAAAAGCACGTTGGTCGCTTTGCTCTGTCGTCATTTTCGATCGCTGGGTCTCAAGGTCGCCCCGTTCAAAGCGCAGAACCTGTCGCTCAACAGCTTCGTGACCTCGGAAGGCAAGGAGATAGGGATCTCCCAGGCATTCCAGGCCTGGGCCGCCGGCATCGAACCGGAGGGCGCCATGAACCCCATCCTTCTCAAGCCTGGCGGGGAACAGGGCATCCAGGTCGTGCTCGAGGGGCGCCCGGTCTCGAACCTGAGGTCGGGGGAGGAACTGGACCGGGAGATGCTGCTGGAGGTCGTGTCCCGGTCGTTCGATGTGCTGGCAACCCACTTCGACCTCATCGTGATCGAAGGCGCGGGATCGCCGGCCGAGCTTAACCTGAGAGGAAGGGACATAGCGAACATGCGCACGGCCGAGATGCTTGATTCGCCGGTCGTCCTTGTCGGGGACATCGACCGGGGAGGTGTCTTCGCCGGCATCTATGGCACTCATCAGCTTCTGTCAGAGAAGGAGAGGGCGAGGATCAAAGGATACATCATCAATCGATTCCGAGGGGACGGGAGCATCCTTGGACCGGGCATATCCAGACTGAGCGAGCTGACCGGCGTCCCGTGTCTGGGAGTGATGCCGATGGTGGACCTGCATCTGCCGTCGGAGGACGCGCTCACCATCGATATGTCCAGGATCGCTTCTGCCGATGGCGATGCGCGGGAAGTGTGGAAACGGGACCTCGATGCGCTCCTCGTGGCCGGTCAAGAACATCTCGATCTAGACATGCTGCGAGGCATAGCTTTCTCGTAAGATCGAGCAACTTGTGCTATTTTCCAGGAGGTCGCGTAGCACGCGTCCTAGGAGGGTGTTACGACAAGAAATAAATACGCTGAGCCCTTTGGTAGCACGACCGAAACATTCGTGTTAAGGAGGAGGCCGAATGCACATTCCTGACGGGCTCATGTCCCCCGAGGTCTGGGGAATTGGACTGGTCCTGGTCCTGCCGTTCATCGCTTGGGCGGTCATCAAGGTCGACCGGACAATGGATGAGCGCGCCATGCCTCTCATGGCCATCCTGGCCGCAGGCATCTTCGTGGCCCAGATGCTCAACTTCCCCATCGGTGGCGGCACCACTGGCCACCTGATCGGAGCGGCCCTGGCGGTCGTGCTCCTCGGACTACCCTCGGCAATAGTGGTCATGACGGTGGTCCTCCTCATACAAGGACTGGTGTTCGGCGACGGTGGTCTGACCGCCCTCGGCCTCAACCTGCTCAATATGGCCGTGGTCGCCACCTTCACCGCCTGGGTGACGTTGAAGCTGGTTCCCGCCAAGAGACGGACTTTGGCGATCCCGTTGGCGGCCTGGATCTCGGTGTTCTGCGCCGCCTCCGCCTGCGCGCTCGAGCTCTCATTGTCCTATGCCCTGCATCCGGGCCAGTATGGCATCACCGCCTGGGTGGCCATCCCGGCGATGCTGACCACTCATGCCGTCATCGGCGTCGGTGAGGCCGTCATCACCAGCGGGGTGGTGATCTATCTGGCAAAGGTAGCCCCGGGGATCCTCAGACTGAACTTGGAAAGAAAGGATAGGACGGCGACAGAGGCTTCGGACGCAGGCAGCGAGGAACAGAAGGAGGTGCCCTCGTGAAGCGACCTAAGTACCTGGTCGGCATGATCGCCATACTTCTGGCCTTCGCGGTCGGGTTGGTGGGATTCTTCTTGGTCTCGGAAGGCTCGCCCGATGGCCTGGAGAGGATCATGGGCGACCACGGGGTGGAGGAAGGGGAGCCGGTGTACCACGCACCGCTGGACTATGGCTCCGACTATCTGTCGGCGCTGGCTGCGGGCATCCTTGGGTTCGCCCTGGTGCTGGTGGTGACGTTCGGCTATCTGAGAATCGTCCGCAGCAGAGGCACGCAGAACGCGAAGAAATGAGCCCGATCATGGTTGGTAGGGGGACCTGAAGCATGAGCCATCTGGACATCGATCAATATGCCAATCGGTCCAGCTTGGTCGGTTTCGATCCTCGTGTCAAGTTGGTCTGCTCGGTCTCGCTAGTGGTCGTCCTGGCGTTGCTCACCGCCCTCGTCCCATTGACCCTGGTGCTGCTCTTCGTGCTTGTGATGGTGGCGATGTCCCGCATCCCCCTGCGACACCTGGCCGGCAATTACGCTCTGGCGTTGGTGTTCATCGTATTCGCTTCCTTGACGATGCTCCTTACGTCTGGGCCTACCGCTGCGCTGGTCATGTTCATTCGCATCTCAGCCTCGGTCCTCGTCCTCCTGGTGCTGGTCACGACCACTCCTTTCTTCAAGATGCTGGAGGCCCTGCGGTCGCTTCACATGCCCCGGGTGCTCTCCACGCTGATGATGTTCACCTACCGCTTCATCTTCGTTCTGCTGGAGGAGATGGAGTGCATGCGGATGGCGCGGCGAGCCCGGGGCTTCAAAGGCGGACGCAGCCTCCTGGACCGGAGGGCGCTCGGCACCATCTCCGCCACCATCGGCATGGTGTTCGTGCGCTCCAACCAGCGGGCCACCAACATCTACGACGCGCTTCTCTCGCGCGGCTACTCCGGTCAAGTGCGCACCATGGGCAAGCTGAAGGTCAGGCCCCGGGACGCCGCCCTGGCGATGGCTTTCGTGAGCGTGGGCTCCCTCGCCGTTCTGATCCAAACCGAGGTGATACGCTGGACGCCGTGCTTCTGAAGAATGTCGGCTACACCTACGAGGACGGGCGATGCGCCCTAGAGGACATCAGCCTCAAGATCGCTCCCGGTGAGAAGGTGGCATTGGTCGGACCGAACGGCGCCGGCAAGAGCACCCTTCTGCACCTCCTCGCTGCCCTGTATCTTCCCTCCTCAGGCGAGGGACGGATCATGGGAGAGGGACTGGACAAGAAGAACGCCGCCAGAGCGCGCCAGCACACCGGATTGCTCTTCCAGGACCCGGACGATCAGATCTTCATGCCCACGGTGGAGGAGGACGTGGCCTTCGGGCCTATCAATCAGGGCTTGAGCGAGGATGAGGTCAGGGCCCGAGTGGCAGAGGGCATGCAGCTCACCGGCCTGGCCGGATTCGAGGAAAGGGTGCCCCATCATCTTAGCCTGGGAGAGAAGAAGAGGGTGGCAATGGCCGGGCTGTTGGCCATGTCCCCCGACATCCTGCTGTTGGACGAGCCTACATCGAACCTCGACCCCCAGGGGCGCAGAGATATCATCAACATCCTGCGGGGAAGGAAGGAGACGATCATCATCGCCACCCACGATCTGGGCACGGCCTTCGAGCTTGCCGAGCGGGTCATCGTGCTCAAGAAGCGCATCATCTTTGACGGTTCGTTCCGGGATCTCATCCTCAGGGAAGATACGCTGAAGGAGGCCAGGCTGGAGCTTCCGTCGTTCTCGAGACTGATGATGTCGTGGCGGACCTCGGAGGGAAAGGACTTCCCGCCCCCAATGACCGTAGAGGAGGCTCTCGAGGTTCTGAAGAGGAGGGACTAGGCCTCGAACTCACGCCCGAGGCTTCCTCAGCGCCACTTCGTACAGCTTCTTGACGAACGGAGGCGAGGTGTCGTCGAACTCCTTCATGTACATCAGTTCGTAGCCTTTCGCCAGGCGCTTGATCTTCTCCGGGTCGAAGAAGTGCACCACGAAGCCCATGGGGTTCTGGTACATGTCCTCTCCTTTGGAAACGAACTTGCGATAGTGCGGGTCGTGCTCGTTCCTCACCGAATAGAGGTTGATGCCACCAGGCCTGAGCACGCGCAAGCACTCCTCGAAAATGCTCTCCAGCTGATTCTCGCTCAGCTCCATGCAGAAGAACATGTGGCTGAAGATGGCGTCCACCGAGCCGTCCGCCAAGGGAATGCCCAGGCGCGCGTCGTGCACTTTCAGCGTGATCTGGTTCTGGACCTTCATGTCCTTGGCTCGTTCCTGCATCTGGCAGACGCCGGTCTCGGAATAGTCCAGGGCGATCACCTCCAGGCCGTTGCGCACGAAGAACCAGGTGTCCCGCCCCTGGCCGCAGCCGATCTCCAGTACATTCCTCACCTGCTCCCTGCGGAAGAGCTCGAGGGCGCTGACCCCCAGTTCGCTCGGCTCCGCTCCGAAGAAGTCCGTCTGCGCGTACGTGCTGTCCCAATGCTTCTGTTGGTCCTCTGGCAACTTACCACCCTGCATGCTCTGACCTCCGTCCTTGCTCCTCGGTCCTAAGCTGGACCATCACCCTTCCTGAGATATCGGGCTGCGGCCTGCGCCGCCTGCGATCCCTGGGCCAGGGAATCCTTCACGTCCTTGGGCGCCTCGCAGCTTCCCGCGACGAATACCCCCGGTACGGAAGTGGACACGGAATCCGACTCCTGCGTGGACGGCAGGCCTTCAGCGTCCATTCTTACGCCCAGGCCTAGAAGCAGTTCCTTCGTGTCCTGACCGAGCTCCAGGCCCACGCTCAGCACCACCAGATCGGCCGGTATCTCGTACAGCTCCTTGAGAAGGGTGTTCTCACCGCAGACCAGCAATCGGTTCGAGGCTGCCTTCCGAACCACCATCGAAGGCTGCCCGCGGATGAATCTCACCCCTCGCTCCCTCGCCTTCTTGTAGAGGGCCTCGCAGCCCTTGGCCGGCGTCCTGATGTCGATGTAGAGAACATAGACCAGAACGGAGTTGTCCATCTCCCTGACCAGAAGCGCATCTTTGATGGCATTGCCGCAACAGACCGCGCTGCAATAGGGAACTCCTCTTTTCTCCACCCTGGATCCGACGCATTGGATGAAGACCAGGGTGCGGACCGGCCGGGAGTCGCTCGGCCTCAGAAGGCCTTTGACATCGGAATCGCGCATCATCCCCTGGAACTGCTCGGAGGTGATCGCATCTGGAAATCGGCCAAAGCCCAGCTCCGGGATCTGCCCTGCATCCACCGGCTCCAAGCCTGAGGCCAAGATGATAGCATCCCCCTCCAGCACCCGTCGTTGCAGGCATTTGCCGGACGCTTCCTCCACCTCGGCCGAGAATCGCTCTCCTCTCTCGAGGTAGACCACTTTGGAGCCGGTTAGAGCAGTGATGCTCGGGGCGGCCCTGACCTCCTCTCTCAACTTGTCAACGATCCCCATCGCCGGGGAGAGCGATGGATAGGTCCTATGCGATCGGAGCAATCTTCCGCCAAGCTCGCTCCCCTTCTCCAGGAGCAGGACCTGGAGATCATCAGCAGCCAGAGCGATGGCGGCCTGCATGCCGGCCACGCCTCCGCCGATCACCAGAACCTTGCCGTCGTGGAGAGAACGCATGCCCTATCCTTCATCATTGAGATGACCGTGCGCTTAGAAATAGGTTGCACCGTCAGAATGTCCCCGCTCCTGCTCATCCTGGATGACCGCCTCGCTCGGGCTCAGAACGATTCCATTAGCGATAACATTAAAAGAAGAAAGCACGAATCATTCCCGGAGTCGAGAAAGTGCTGGAGATCGAGAACCTGAGCGTGGAGGTGGGAGGGAGGAAGATCCTCCGCAGCGTTAACCTCAGCGTGATGGCGGGCTACACCAACGTGCTCTTCGGGCCGAACGGATCGGGGAAATCCACGCTGCTCATGACCATCATGGGATTCAGCGGGTACAAGGTGACCGAGGGCAGGATCCTCTTCAACGGCGAGGACATCACCAAGCTGCCTGTGAACGAGAGAGCGGAAAGGGGCATAGGGATCATGATGCAGCGACCACCGAACCTGGTCGGGGTGAGGCTGCAGGACATGGTGCGCGTCACCTCCAAGGGACGAGTGGACCCGAAGCAGGCCGCGACCGACCTGGACATGGGCTCATTCCTGGAACGGGATGTGAACGTAGGCTTCTCCGGTGGAGAGATCAAGCGCTCCGAGCTGTTGCAGTTGGGAGCGCAGGACCCTTGCCTCTATCTTCTAGACGAGCCGGAGAGCGGCGTGGACCTGGTGAGCATCGAGAAGGTGGGGAAGAAGGTCAAGGATCTGTTGTCGGGAGGAATGAGCTGCGCCGGCAGAAGGAGCATGAGCGGCAAGGCGGCCCTAATCATCACCCACACCGGTCAGATATTGGACTACGTCGAGGCTGACCGAGGCTACGTCATGTGCAAGGGCACCATCGCCTGTTCGGGCAATCCGCGGGACCTGTTGGGCGAGATCAGGGACATGGGCTACGAGGAGTGCGTACGATGCAAGCTGAAGATAACGTCGCTGGCCTGAAGAAGAAGGTGGAGGAGGCGAAGGACAAGAAAGCCTCCTTCGGCGAGGACATCGACCTGGGGAAGTTCGAACAGGCATCCAGGGACATTCCTAAGGTAGAAAGCCTCATGGAGCTGAGCGAGGAGGAGCAGAGGACCTTACTGAACGCGGGCGTGATCCCTTCCGAGGAGAACCGCTCCGGTTCGTTCGTGCTCATGGACGACAGCGTGGTGCATTCCTCCATGAAGACGCAGGGCGTGGAGGTCATGCCCGTGTCCCTGGCCATCAAGAAGTATGACTGGATGAAGGACTACTATTGGAAGGCCGTCTCTCCGGAAGCGGACAAGTACACCGCCCGCACCTTCCTGGAGGAGGCGGACGGATACTTCATAAGAGCTCTGCCCGGAGCCAAGGTGAAGGCGCCGGTGCAGACCTGCCTCATGCTCAAGGGCAAGAGCGTGGCGCAGACCGTGCACAACGTCATCATCGTGGAGGAGGGCGCGGAGCTGGAAGTGGTCACGGGATGCTCCACCTCCAAGGGCGTGGAGAAGGCGTTGCACCTGGGCATCTCCGAGTTCTACATCAAGAAGAACGCCACCCTCACGTTCACCATGATCCACAATTGGAGCGAGACCATCGGGGTGAGACCGCGCACGGTCATACTTCAGGAGGAAGGCTCAAACTTCATCAGCAACTACGTCGCCCTTCGTCCGGTGAAGAGCATTCAGATGTACCCCACAGCTAGGTTGGAAGGCAAGAACTCGTTCGCGCGCTTCAACACCGTGGCCATCGCCCACCCCAATTCCGAGCTGGACCTGGGTTCGAGGGCGATCATGACCGGCGCGAACTCGCGCTGCGAGATGATCTCCCGCACCATCTCCACCGGGGGCAAGGTCATCGCCCGGGGGCAGATGATCGGCGCGGCCTCGGGCATCAAAGGGCACCTGGAATGCCGCGGGCTCATCCTCGGTCAGGGCGGGGTGCAGGTGGCCATCCCGGAACTGGAAGCGCGAGTGCCGGACGTGGAGATGACCCATGAAGCGGCCGTAGGCAAGATCGCCCAGGACCAGGTGGAGTACCTCATGGCCCGGGGACTGAGCGAGGACGACGCCGTGGGCATCATCGTGCGTGGCTTCCTCGAGGTGGGCATCCGCGGCCTTCCGGACGAGCTTAAGAAGGAGATCGACCGCACGATAGAGAAGACCGACGTGCGCGCGATGTGAGGATCGAAGGCCGCGGGGACCGAACCAAACCTTCTCATGTCTCGGCATACCTCGGACGCATGCGGGAAGGTCTTTAATTACAACTACTGCAATCAGGGCGGGGGTCTCACGGATGCTCAAGGGTGACGCGGTCGAGTACGATGAGGAGGTCTCGATCTTCAATGCTATTCAAGCGGCGACCAACAGCCAGGACAAGGACCTCATCCATTTCGTCATCGACCCCAATGTCCTAGCTATACTATCAATAACCGCCAGGCGAGGGATGACCGTGAACGACATCTCCCGCAGCCTCAAGCTGCCCCTGGCCACCTGCTACAAGCTGGTGGAGCAGATGATCGAGCTCGGTCTAGTAGCACGGGTAGGCACGACCCGTACCTCTTCTCGGGGCAGGGCGGCAAACTACACCTCCAGCCTCAAATGCTTGAGCTTCACCATGTGCGATTCCCATGTGGAAGCGAATATCACTTGGAAGAACGGACTGAAGGAAACGTTCCGACGCGATTTCTATCCGGACAACGGCAATTCCGAGGACGGGGAAAGGGCGTTCCGCAGTTCGTTCGAGCGCGCAACCGTGAAGTAGGGCTTCGCCCCCTAGTCATTCCAGGTGCGTGGGAGCACGTGGGTCGTCAAGAGGTCAGGGGAAAGGGAGCAGTTCGACCGCACCAAGACCAAGGCCGCGGTCATGCGGGCGGGCGTTCCCGACCATGAGGCGGAGGAGCTATTGGAGCGTCTCTTGCCGCAGCTCTACGACGGAATCACCACGGAGGAGATCTATCGCCGGGTGCACCAGATGTTGGAGGGCCGCAAGGCGGCCAAGTTCTCGTTGAAGAAGGCGATCCTTCGTCTGGGACCGGAAGGCCTGAACTTCGAGAGCTTCGTGGCACGCCTGTTCGAGGCGGAGGGATATCAGACCCGCACCCGGCTCCTCGTGCAAGGCAGATGCGTGCAGCATGAAGTGGACGTGCTCATGGAGCGAGGGGGAGAGAGCACGATGGTGGAGTGCAAGTTCCACAATTCCCTGGGACTGAAGTGCTCGATACAATCCGCCCTGTACACTTATGCCCGCTTTCTGGACATACGGAACGGGACGGGAATGGACCGCTCCTACCTGATCACCAATACCAGGTTCACGAGCGACGTCGATCGCTACGCCCGGTGCGTGGGCATGAGCCTGCTGGGATGGCGCCATCCTGAGGGAGAAGGCATCGAGCAGCTGACCGAAAGACATCAGCTGTACCCCGTCACGATCCTGGAAATGCGCCGCCAGGACCTGTTCTCGCTGATGTCCAACGGATTCCTGCTGGTCAAGGACATCTTCGACCATGAGGACCGGGCTCGCAGGCTCCTTCCTAAGAACATCGTCGATCCGCTGCTAATGCAGGCAGATGAACTTCTGGCCAGATGATCATCGCTGGGCCGTGCGGCAGCTCCGCTCTGTTTCCCTCGTCGATGCGCGTTCAGGCTGCTTTGGCTTTGGACCTCGCCGATAGTGGTCCGGGTCCTCCACCACCGTGAACTTGTTCCCGTCCGGGTCCAAGAGAATGGCCATGAGACCGCCCCAGGGGCGCTTCTCCGGCTTGAGCTCGAACCTCACTCCTTCATCCACCAACTTCCGATGCAGCTCGAAGATGCTGTCCGTGGAGAAGATCACCCCCGTATCGCCTCCTGGCTGCCGGTTGTCCTCTCTCGCTGGGACGTAGAGGCCGATCTTGCCTTGCGGGTCATCTGGACCGACCTCCACCCAGTTCTTGTCCCGAGAATCGAGCTGCAGTTCCAGTCCCAGGATGCGGGTGTAGAACTCCACCGCCCGACCGAGGTCCCGTACCGGGACCGAGGTCATCCAAACCCTTTCCAGCCTGCCCCCTTCGACGTAGGGCGTCTCCTCGCCCATCGGGTCCCCCAAAGGCATGACCAGGTTATTGGTCGTAGCGCTAATCTATCTTGTGACCCCTAACCACTGACATGCTCTCCTTGTTCTGAGGGGCACATCTTCGGATACCTCAAAGCTTCTGGAAAAAGACTAATAGCACGGCATTCGCATCCTCACCTCCTGGCAAGGGAAGGATGAAACATGGACGGCATCGACAAGATCGAGGTCAAGACGGTCCGGAAGGAGGACCTCAAGCTCATAAAGAACCTCATGCGCATAAAGCACAAGATCATGGTCACCAGCGGCAAGGGCGGCGTAGGCAAAAGCACGGTGGCTGTGAACATCGCCATGGCGCTTTCCATGCGCGGCTACGAGGTGGGCCTGATGGATGCGGACATCCACGGTCCGAACATACCCAAGATGCTGCACATCGAGGATGCCATTCTCACCGGCGATGAAGAAGGGTTGATGCCCATCCTGGTCCCGCCCCATCTGCGGGTCATGTCCATGGCCTTCCTGATCAAGGACGCGGACAATCCGGTCATCTGGCGCGGACCGATGAAGATAGGCGCCATAAGGCAGTTCATCGCCGACGTGCGCTGGGGCGACCTTGATTACTTGGTCGTTGACCTTCCTCCGGGAACGGGGGATGAGCCTCTGACCGTGGCACAGCTGATGCCCGATGCCGACGGCGCGGTGGTCGTCACCACTCCCCAGGACGTGGCCTTGCTCAACTCTCGCAAGTCGGTGGGGTTCGCCAAACAGCTCAAGCTGCCAGTGATCGGCATAGTGGAGAACATGTCCGGCCTGATATGCCCCCATTGCGGAAAGGAGATAGATCTGTTCAAGAAGGGTGGGGGAGAGAAGGCGGCCAAGGAGCTCAAGGTCCCGTTCCTCGGGCGCATCCCGCTCGATCCTAAGGTGGTGGCGAGCAGCGACGACGGCATGCCGATCGTGCTCGCGGACACGGACTCTCCGGCCGCGAAAGCCTTCGACGGATTGGTCGACAACATCGTGAGGCAGGTGGAAAGGAAGGGGAAGAAATGAAGGTCCTAGTGACATCCACTGGCCCGGATATCGACGATCTCCTGGACGAGGAGTTCGGCCACTGCGCCTATTTTGTGGTAGTGGACCCGGAGACCATGAAGTCCGAGGCGGTGCTCAATGAAGGACATGACGTGGAGGTGGGCGCGGGCATCTACGCGGCGGAGGCGGCGGTCAAGCTAGGGGTGGAGGTCGTCATCACTGGCTGGGTCGGGCCTCATGGACAGAGGAAACTGCTCTCGAGCAACATCCGCATCATCATGGACGAGGAGGGAACGGTACGGGAGGCGGTCGAGCGGTTCAAGAAGAAGGGACAAAGGCTCGCATAGGCCGACCCAGAGAAACCGACCACGATTCATCTGGAATGCCCCTCGTCCCGCCCTCCAACCCATCGTTCAAGTCATGAATGGAAGAATATCATTTGACTCTTATTCGACTAATGTCGTAGTGAACAATCGTTATTTGTTAAATTATTGACAAATATTCCTTAAGGAATACGAAATTCGCACCAGAACTCACTTACAACGACATATATCGTATAGAAATGAAAAAGACTTATTTACTCCCGCACGGTTTCCTCGCCCATGCGGAGGTATCTCGGATACCAACCTTGCTCGGCAAGGACAGTTCTGTGGGAACCGACGTCACGCCATGCTGCGCAGTGCGCACAATGGTGGATCGAGGTACACCCTCCGGTCGTTCTCTCGGAAAGGATGCAGATGTCCCTTCCCGAGCCGCCGCCGGAGCATGTGAGAAGGCGGAGGACTCCATGGGAGGGGATCGACCATGGCCAATAACGGCTACAAGATCCTGCTGCCCACCGACGGCTCCTATCCGGCCATCGCTGCCACCGTTCGGGCGATCGAGATGGCCAGGGACCGCAAGGGCAAGCTCGTCATCCTAACGGTGAACGAGCGGGTATTGGCCGCGGGCATGGAGCGGATCGCAGAGGACTCGGCGCTAATGAGAACGACGGGCATCGACGGCGTCGCCTATGCCAAGGAATTGGCCGTCAAGAACAACGTCCCCTTCGAGACGATCGTCCGCGAAGGAGCGGTCGTGGGAGAGATCGTGAAGGCGGCATCCGAAACGAAGGCGGACATCATCGTCATGGGATCCTCCACCATTAAGGGACTTCCTGGCCTCTATTTGGGCAGCGTGTCCCGGGGCGTGATCAAAGAAGCCCCATGCGACGTTGTCGTGGTCAAGCTGACGGAAGATGAGATGCACAAAGCCGTGGAGCTGGCGCTGCAATTCGCCATGGCCCACAAGGCGCCACCGATCACCAACGGAATGGCCGAGTTCACCAAGACGCGCAAGTTCAAGGTCGGACTGACGCTCTTTGCCATCTACGGCATAGGATATGCGATCTTCACCGTGGTAGGATCGTTCTCGCACAGCACCTTCGCCGGCGGGTTTCTTGGAACGAACGTGGGCATCTTCTCCGGTGTCGCTCTGATCGTCGTCGCCATCATCATGGCCGTGACGTTCAACTGGTACGCGGGTTGGAGCGAGAAGAAGACCGGAGGCGGTTGAGATGGCCGACTATGTCTTCCGCCCTGTTGCCTTCGCACTCTTCGTCATCATAGTACTGTTCACTCTAGCCATCTCGGTATATGCATCGAGAAGGGTGCGCACGGCCGGGCACTTCTATGTGGCCGGGGGCGGGATCAAATGGTTCGTGAACGGCATCGCCTTCGCGGGCGACTACCTGAGCGCCGCTTCCTTTCTAGGCGTGGCCGGCTTGATCGCATTCTTCGGCTACGACGGCTTCATGTACGCCATAGGCTTCCTGGCCGGCTGGATCGTGGCCCTGTTCCTGATAGCGGAGCCGCTGCGCAAGATCGGGAAATACACCTTCGGTGACGCCCTGGCCAGCAAGTTCAAGGACAAGAGGGTGCGCCTCATGGCCGCCATATCCGCGCTGGTGGTGAGCGTCTTCTATCTCATACCACAGATGGTGGGTGCCGGTTCGATCGTGCAGCCCCTCATAGGGCTGCCCTACGAAGTGGGCGTGGTGCTGGTCGGACTGATCGTGGTGCTGATCGTGGCCACGGCGGGCATGGTCTCCACCACCTACGTGCAGTTCATCAAGGGATTCCTGCTCCTGTTCGCCGCCCTCGCCCTGACCATCGGCGTCCTGGCCTACACCGGTTTCGGTCCGTTGGACTTCATCGGGCACTTCATCACCAACGGCGCTGAGGTGCCAACCAAGGCCGGAGGCACCATCACTTACACCGGCGCGCAGTTCATGGCGCCTGGCCTGAAGTACAAGGACCCGCTGGACTTCGCCTCTCTAGCAATAGGTCTCATCCTGGGCACGGCAGCGTTGCCACACATCATGATCCGATACTACACCGTGCCCAAACCCTCGGACGCGCGCAAGTCGACGGTGGTCGCGATCATCGCCATCGGGGCGTTCTATATCCTTACGCTGTACCTGGGACTGGGCGCGAACCTACTAGGCACCCTGGACGCGGGCAACCAGAACCTGGCCGCGCCACTGCTCGCGGACAAGATCGGAGGTGAGGTGTTCTTCGCCGTGATCTCATCCATAGCGTTCGCCACCATCCTGGGGACGGTGTCCGGACTGATCATGGCCGCCTCAGGAGCGATAGCCCACGACATCTACACCGAGATCCTGGGGAAGAAAGGGGACGATCGAAAAACGCTGCGAGTATCCAAACTGACCGCCGTCGCGGTGGGTCTGGTGGCCATCGTCCTCGGGATCATCATGAAGGAGCAGAACGTGGCCTACCTGGTAGGACTGGCCTTCGCCATCGCCGCCTCGGCCAACATCCCGGCGCTCATCTGCCTGCTGTTCTGGAAACGGACAACGGGGCCGGGCATCATGGTGGGCATAGCCACCGGACTGACCCTCTCCATCTTGCTGATCCTGATCAGTCCGACCTTCATGACCCAGGGTGCCTGGTTCCCTCTGAACAACCCGGGCCTGGTGAGCATACCGGTGGGATTCGCGGTCACCATGGGCGTGTCCCTGATGACCCAGAACTCAGAGAAGAAGGCCAGAGCAACCGAGGCATGAGCGCAAACCCCTTCAATATCTCTTCCTTCTTTTCGCTACGAGGCTCAAGCTGAATACGCGCGTTCTGCCAGAAAGAACGAGCATCAAGCGCTCAGGAACGAGGGTATCCGACCGGGGCGTTCGGCGGCACTCCCTGATACTGATAGTCCAGGGTCACTCTCTCGGTCGGCTCGGAGATACGCAGCGGGTTCGGCCCGATCTCCTTCACGTGAGCCACGAACTCCGTTATGCTCCGCTGGTACGCCTCCGCTTCGTCCGAATCGACGAACAATGTGCTGAAGCGGCCCTCGTCGAAACCCAGCTGCGTGATGACCGTCTTCAGAAGGGTCATGCGTCGGTTGGTGCGAATGCTACCGACCTCGTAATGGCAGCGGCCTGGCTTTCCCGCCAGTATGAGCACGCCGTCCGCTCCTCTGGAGAGAGCGCGCATGACCCATTCCGGGTCCACGCGGGCGGAGCACATCGTGCGGATGGAACGGAAGTGCGCGGGAATCTGCAGCCTCTTAATCCCTGCCAGATCGCCCGCCGCGTAGGAACACCAATGACAGGCGAACACCACGACGTTGGGGAAGTTCTCCATTTCCTGCGAGCGCGGGGGGGTGGCGGCGTCTATCTCCGCCGATATCTCGGAGTTCGAGAAGCACGCCTGGTCCATGGCGGCGCTCGGGCAGGCGGCCACGCACGCCCCGCATCCTTCGCACATCTTTGGCTGGATGCTCGCCACCCTCTTTCCCGGTCTCGAGAGATCGGGCACCATCTTGATGGCCGACACCCTGCAGGTCGCCTCGCAGACCCCGCAACCGGAGCATGCTCCGTGCTTGACCGAGGCGATGCTTCCGACCTCGCCCGGTCTGACCAGGGCGATCTTGGCCGTTCCCATGGCCACCAGCTCCTGCGCCTTGCGGGTGGCCTCCCTCGGGTCCAAGGAATGTATCCAGGCGCATTGCTCCCGGATGTTGACCATCTCCACTAGGCATCCGGTCTTGCCGGCCTGCATGGCCGCCTCTTGGAACTCGCGCAGATAGAGAAGCGGGGAGCAGGCGGCCACGACGATTCGATCCAGCTTGTTATCCTTGATCGCCGCGGATATGTGCTTGCGAGGTTCCACGTGGCAAGCATAATCCATGGTTTCCACGTGGACTACGCCCTCCAGCTCCCTGGCGTATCGGGACAGGTCCCGCATGTTGACCGTCAGGCTAGTGCTGCCCCCGCAGCTGCAGATGAACACACCCGTCCTCGGGTCACGGTCGTTCTCCTCCATAACCACCACCTTCCTTCCTAGTTGAACGCTCGTGCAATAGCGCTACGAAACGAAAGCATGCCATGAAGTGGTATTTATTAGCCGCAGATTGGCGATGGAACAACCAACGAAGTATCGATGGCAACCGAGGTCGGTCGTCTTCCTGCGCCCGGTCGAGGATCAGGACGCCACAGACAAGGAAGATGAGACGGAGACCAGCGCGGCTTGACCGAGAAGATGCGACCGAGCCGCGGCATGATCTAAGGGTTCCTTTGCCGAAGATGCTTCCGCAGACTTAATGCACAATGAACCTTCTCACCTGGCAGAGGTCTAGACATGAAGGTGGTGGCGGTGAACGGAAGCCCCAGGAAGGCGGGCAACACTGCTCGTCTGCTAAAGGAGATCACCAACCAGGCGCAGCAGAAGGGCGCGAACATCAAGTACTTCGACCTGGTGGACATGCACATCGAGGATTGCAAGGCCTGCATGCAGTGCAAGAGGACGGAGACCTGCTCCCAGAAGGACGAGATGAGCATCATCAAAGAAGAGATGAAGGACGCGGACCTCCTCATTCTGGGATCGCCGATCTATATGGGGGCGGAGACGGGGATCATGAAATGCTTCATCGACCGCCTCTACGGCTTCATGCTCCCTGGCAAGGAGGCGGGCGATTTCGAAAGCCGGCTGGAGAAGGGTAAGAAAGCGATCGTGCTCTTCACCTGCGGCTTGGCCGACGGCGACAAGGTCTACAATTACATCAAGGTCCGCTACTTCGATCTCCTGATCAAGCATCTGCGGTTCGATGACGTGCGCACGTTCATCGTCGGCGGTGCGAATCCGTCGGAGGACCTTAGGGAAAGCGCCCAGGCCAAGGACGTGCTCAGCGATACGGAAGTGTTCTTCTCCTCGGGATGAGCCGATGAAGGGGGTTAATCCTGGCAAAGGGTTATTTCCAAGCCTTCCATTCTTTGAGATGATATGAGGAGACACGGCGTTGTGTATGCTTGCCCGCATTGCGGCGGGCGAGATCTGATCCCCAAGCTGATGTTCGGCGGCCCTTTGGCCGGGGTGGACGATAATGACGGCAGCTGTCGCTGCCAGTCCTGTGGAAAGATGGCCGTGCCCCTGACGTTTGCCTCCGTGGATGACTGGATCTCCTTCCGTCAGAGCCTTCTGAAGAAGGCCGACGAGGAACGCTCCGTTCCCAAGTTCAGGCACATTCCGATACTCCCCGTCGACACCAAACCTCTCCTAAGCTTGGGAGGGGTGGACGTCCCCATCATCAAGTTGGCCGAGGTGGTGAGCGTGCGTTGGGACAACGGCTCCCTGAAACGGACCGAATACCACGTCAGCTTCGAACGCTATTGGCGGGCGGTGGCTGGGCAACGGTACAACGCCAGCGAATTGCTGCTCCTGGACCTGGCCGGAGTGAACGAAGCGAAACCCAATTTCCGAGTGATTCGCGAGCTAGTGAAGAAGAAGCATGACGTCTGGCTCGACCTGGGCATCCGCACCGACCAGGACCTTTTTGATGCTTTCTCAATGGAGGTGGCCCGAGCCCTGGCCGATACATCCACATGCACCTCGATGCGTCTGTTCCAGGAACTCTACGAGCTATCGGACAAGTGCGTGCCCTGCCTGCAATGGGATGGAAGGGTGATCTGGGGAAGACCGAGGGCGGGACCGGCGGACCTGATAGATGCGATCAAGAAGCTCCGGGGTCTTGGTTTCGACGAACTGGCTGTGGTAGACATGAGACGTCTTGGAACTCGTTCAGGAGTATCCACCGAGCTGTTGGCGTTGCTAGAGGGAATTGATGTCGCTATGGTCGTGGGCGGAGGTGTGGTGGAGAGAGACCTAGAACTCATCGAGAAGAAAGGTTTCTCTGGCGCATTCATAGATCCGTTCACGCCGCTGATCGAGGACCTGTTCGAGGATGAGGGGTCTCCTGTGGAAACGAGGTTCATATCCCCCACCCCGACGGACGTGAAGAGGCCGAAATACCTAGCTACGGATTGATTCCGAATAGACCTTTTCCTACCGGCTCCTCGTTCTGATTTACAAACATTAAGCCATCCTCAATCCTTCGCGGCGGTCGTCTCGCCCTGCGACTCATGCCTCCCTGCGGGCGGATGATAACACCTCGTGGAGGATACGCCGTCCGCATCGTTCGAAGTTATCCAGATAGCAGGACTACTAGCGGAAATGATCGCTCAACGCACAAACGAATCCCGATGCTGGAGGGTCCTCCGTCGTTCGTAACTCGATCAGGAAAAGTCTAGTGTATGGTCAGCTACCCACGATCAAGATCGAGGGCTTGTAACTGTGCTCGGCCTTATCCAAGGTGTCACGGCACGCTACATTTGGTCGGCTGACTCCTGCTTGCAAAGCAGGGTGGCATCTGCCACGGCGGCCTACTCCATCGGGAGCGTTCCAATGCCTTTCCCGCAGACCGTTGCCAGTCTCGTGCCCGATGGAGCGATGAAGTTTTAGCCCAGAGCTTCAGCGGTCTTTCTCTCCCAGGCGGAGAGTGCCTTACCCCTTGCGAGGTGTCTGGAAACTTCCTGGTACTATGCATGGTCGTCTGATGTTTAAGATTGTCGTCATTCATCGTACGACTAAAGTTCGTGGGTTTTCTGGCGACCCATCTACTAATGCGCGTATTATGATTCTGGACCAATGAATCGTCTTTTGCAGGCGCAATCTTCAGCATACTGGCTTTTAACGCTACTAAAGCAATTTAACGCTACTTATATATACGCAACCAGGAGTTTCTTCTCTAAGGAGACCGTCCAAAGGACGGACTACTAAGGGGGAAAGACTATGGTGAATGCAGTAGCATTCGCAATGATTGGCCTAGTCTATGGATTGTGCCACTGGATTTTGTATTGCAGTGGTGCAAGGGCCTGCCCCGGGTGGTGGAGCAAGAAAACGAAGCCTGAGGACATAATCCCCGAGCAGGCCATCGGAGCCATGGGCTCGTTGGCCGCGGCGATTGGTCTCATCGGGCTCTCGTGGTTCTTGGTCTGGACCCCTGGGACCGACGGCTTCGCGATACTCGCTATCGCGGGCGGTCTGTACGGCTTCTTGTTCCTGGGCACGGCTATCGTTGCGATGAAGGGATGGGACTGGAGACCGATTGGAGATGCCGCGATCTTTGGCGGATTCACGCAGTTCGTGATGCTGCCCTTCGTGGCGAATGCTGGATTCCCGTGGGACGCCTGCCTTGGGCTGGCGGTCTTTGGTGTCCTCGCGACGGCCTGGGGCCTGGTCATCCATGGCAAGATCTCCGCGAAGATCCTGCAGGTGGACCTGATCCTGTCGCTGTTCGTGGCCTGGTGGTTCATGATCTTCTACGGCGGGCTACACGGTCCGCTGCAGGCGGTCGTCAACGCTCAGGACGCTTTCGGACACAACGTGGACGGTACCTACCCGACCTGGGCTCTGTTGTGGATCATCGTTGGCGTGGCCAACTTCGTGATGATGTACTGGAGCTACAAGAAGGGTCCGGCAAAGATGATATTCTGGTGAGCCGGCAGCAAATCAAATCCCTTTCCTTTTCTTCATTTTTCTTTGCCTTGAGCGGCAGGACTGCTCGATGGCCCGAGGTCGCAGCGAATCCCTGAGAATGTCGAGGTGAACTTAATTAGCGGGCATTGGCTCATCATCATGGGGCAAACGAGCTTCCCGATAGCAGAGGCGAGGGGGGGGGTTCGATGGTGACGAACGATGGCGAACAGCGATAGCTGGCAGGAAGGGTGAGGCAGTCTGCAGCCGAAAGTGCTCATAATCGATGACGAGGTGGGCATCCGCAACGTTCTTACCGAGCTGCTGCGCGAGCGCGGTTTCGACTCCTCCGCGGTTGCCACGGGAACGGAAGGTCTGAAGGCGGTGGTGGCAGGCTTCCACAACATCGTCATCCTCGACATCGGCCTACCCGACATCGACGGCACCAAATTGCTGGAGCGGATCAACGCGATTTCCCCGGACACCGAGGTCATCCTGGTCACGGGACATGCCACCTTGTCCACTGCCATCGAGGGACTGAGGAAGCACATCTACGACTACATTCCCAAGCCTTTCAAGCTCGGCCAGCTGCTCGAATCCATCGATGGGGCGCTTGAGCATCAACGTCTGAAAGTGGAGAACCGCCGCATGCTTGACCAGCTGAAGTACCTGAACAATATCACGAGCCAGGTTTCCCGCACCATGGACGTGGACCTCATCCTCAAACAGCTACTGTTCGTCACCATGAACTACTTCCATGCCGACTCGGGAGCGATCTACCTCAGGAATGGAGAGGAATGGGCCTTGAAGCAGCATTCCGGGGTCACGAAAAAATTCCTCAGTGACTTCTCGATCCTGGGCGCTGACCATCCGATCGCCAAAGAGGCAGCTCGTTCCAGTGTTTCCTTCGCTGCGGGCGAGAGCAACGGCCATTCCGCTTCTTCTTGGGCCTCCGTGCCGCTCGTCTACAACGACAGACCAGTGGGCATCATGGTCATCATCGTCAAAGGAGGCCGTCGCTTCGACGATGAGGACAAACGGCTGCTCTCCATCGTGGGCGCCCAGGCCGGATCGTCCATCTTCAACTCCGTGGCCTTCCTTCGGGGCGAGGAGAAGAGAGCCTACCTAGAGGGCTTGATCGAGAACGCTCCGGATGCGGTGGTGACCTATGCTCTCGATGGAGCGGTAAGGAGCTGGAACCCGGCCGCCGCCTCGCTCTATGGCTATGGCGAGAAGGAGGCCATCGGACGCTACCTGCTCATCGTGCCCGACGACCAGCTGGAGGAGATGAGGGCCATCATGGTCCGGGTGGCCAATGGGGAGCAAGTATCGAACCTAGAGACGATGCGCACCCGCCGGGACGGTACCCTGGTCGACGTGGAGGTGGGGTACTCGCCCGTTCGCGATCCAGGCGGCAAGATCATAGGCATAGCCTCGATGTCCCGCGACATCTCAGACCGCAAAAGGAGAGAGAGCGATCTCCGAGAGAAGGCCGTGAGCTCGGCCCAGAACGACGCCAAGGAACTGATCATGAGGTTGGTGCCTCTGGCGTTGGGGAGAGACGTGAGCGGGGAAGAGCGTGATTCCCAGATCCCCATGCTGACGAGCAGGCTGGGGGACGCCCTGTTCGATCGATACTTCTCCACTGGAGAGGCGGTGACATCGGAGAAGATGGGGCAGGCGGTGGCGGGTTTCTTCAACGAGCTGGGCGGCCAATTCGAGTTCCAGGCCAATGGGAATGGTGTGATGGTGATCGGGCACCGATGCCCGTGGCACAACGAAGAGCTTCGGAACCCCGGCACGTGCGCCTTCACCAAGGCGCTCTCGGCCGCCTTCGCGCAACGCGCCTGGGGAAACGCTAGGGTAACGATCAGCCAAAGCCTAGCGAACCGGGACGACTGCTGCCGGGTCGTCATTCATCGTTCCCGATCCGACTAATGCCGCCGGACCCCTTCAAGAAGTTTCATATTGCCAGGGGTGCACTACTAGCCACGCCATGCTGGACTCGCTCGTTTGGTTCGTCCTTGTGCTCCTGGCCGCTGTGGTGCCACCGCTCCTCTACATGATCTGGGTGAGGAACAAGGAGGTCTGTCAACGGGAGCCATATTCCGCGGTGCTGGGCGTCTTTCTGTTCGGCGCCAGCGTGTCCGTGGCCCTCGCTTTCATTCTGGAAAGCGTGATCATGGCCCTTCTCTATTCCTCTGGCAGCCCGTTGGCTCGGGGCTTTTGGAACTTCCGACCATACGACCCCACCTTGCAGGTCTTCCTCCTGGCGGTCATCATCGCCCCTGTGGTGGAGGAGATCTCCAAAGGTCTGGGTGTGTTCTCGGTGCATGGTCGGCTGACGGAGATCGAGAACGGTTTGGTCTACGGAGCGGCCGCGGGCCTGGGATTCGCCGCCTCTGAGAACATACTCTACCTGCTGAACGCGCTTTCCGGGGGCGTTGAGGAGTTCGTCTTGACGGCGGTGATCAGGGCACTGACGTCCACCATTCTCCACGCCAGTGCCACCGGGATACTTGGCTATGGCATTGCGCGGGCGAGGGTGCTTGGTTCGTACGGTCAGAACAAGAGCTGGCTCCCCTACCTGCTGGCGGCCATGCTGCTCCACGGGGCCTTCAACCTCTTCGCCATCCTGGGGGAAATAGTCCCGCAGTACCAAGGCGAGCTCGCCCTTCTAGGTCTGGTAATGGCCTTCGTTCTGGCGACCACCGCTTTCGCGCTCCTGCGCAGGCGGATAGTGGAACTAGACCGGGCTTTCCCCTGCCGGCCTTGAGGCTCTGATCTCGCCGACCATCTTGCGGCCCAGCTCTCGGGCCTGGCCGAGAGCGGTCGGGTGCTCGCGTACGCTTCCTTTCCGTTCCATTCCCGCGAACAGCAATTCCTCCATAGGACGGTAGCCCAAAGCATTGAAGAACGCCCGCGATTCGGAGAGAGCATTGCGAAAGACCGCCTTCTCATCCCCGCCCACGGAGATGAACGCACCCAATCTCGACCTCCCTCCCGCCAATGGCCGGTGAAGGACCTCGCCCCTGACCCAGAGACACTGACAGCGGTCGAAGAGCACCTTGGTCTGAGAACTCAGGCCAGAGAACCATATGGGCGAGCAGACGATGAGGCCGTCCGCCTCCTCCAAGGCACGGTACACCCGAACCATGTCATCCTTCTGCACGCATTCCCCGCTCTCCAGGCATTCGTTGCATGCCTGGCAAAGATGGATGACCAGGTCCGATATCTGCAGTTTCAGGACCTTCGCGCCCGCCTCCCTGGCAGCTTCCAACGCGGCGTTCACAAGCAGATCGCAATTGCCGTTCTTGCGTGGGCTTCCCTGCAGGCCAACGATCAGCATGCTCGCAACCCCCTCTCCCGATAATGTTCGGAGGTCAAGTCCGGCACGTGTCCAGGTTCTCGAGGATCCTGTCCTTGAGGCTCTCGTAGTACTGGAACGTCTTCACCACGTAGTCGCAGGCGCCCGCTCGCAAGGCCTCGAAGCTCAGGTCCGGGTCGTCGTATGCGGAGACGAAGATCATCGGCACCTTCAACCCCAGGGGCTTGATCTTCTTCATCAGGTCTATGCCATTCATGTCCGGAAGGGCGTAGTCCAGGATGAGAATGTCATACTGGTTCGCCTTGAGTTTGACCAGAGCCTGGGTGGCGTCATATGCCGGGTCGAGGGCGAACTCGTCCTTAGGCAAATACTCAGAACATAGATTGACATGTTCCTTGTTGTCGTCGACCATTAGCACTCTCACTAAGCGCTTCTCAGCCAACCAATTCGCCTCCGTTCATTTTGATATGCCATAGCTCCATATTAAACCTTGACCTGTGGAAAGATGACCGAGAACATGGAACCTTTTATCTGGTCCACCAATTCCCGGTCCTCGACCCAAACCCTGCCCCCGAACCTTTCTGACAGAGCTGCGACCACCGAAAGCCCGATGCCATGCCCTTCCGCCGCTGACTCCACGTCGAATTGGTCGAAACGTTTGAACAGGAACGCCTTGCGCTCGGGCGAAACCCCCTCCCCCCGGTCCTTCACGTCCAGACGCCAGAAGGTCATCTCCTTCTCTTCGTGCGGACGCACCTCGACATCGATCGGCGCCCTACCACCGTACTTGCAGGCGTTGCTGAGCAGGTTGTACACCACGTCCTTGACGAAGGCGTCCCCCTGCACCAGCACGCTCTGCTGGGGCGCCGGGAAGCGTATCTCGATCTCCTCGTAGAGGGTGTTCATGCGCAACGAATCGACGCATTCTTGCACCGTCTTGACCAAGTCCAGCGTCTGGAAGTCCCTGGACGACTCCAATGATCTGAGCAAGGTCAGCTTGCGCACGTCCGCAATGAGGCTGGAGATGTTCTCCGACTGCGCCAGGGCGGAAAGCACGAACTTGCGCTGGCGGTCGTCGAGCTTCGGATCCTTGGCCAACATCTCCAGGTAGCCATGGATGGGGACGTTGTAGTTGGCCACGTCGTGCGTCAGCAGGATGGTGTACATCTGTTGGGCCGAGGCGTGCTCATTGATGCGGTTGAACATGACAGCGTTGTTGATCGCCGTCGCCGCCTGCACCGAGAACATCTCGATTAGGCTGTAGTCGGCCGAGGTGAACGGGCTTCCCGGTACTCTTTCCAAGGTCACCACTCCCAATACATCGTCGCCCATTTTCAACGGCACGGATATGAGCGAACTAGGCTCGTCCGGAGTGCCCTCCACCAGTTTCGAGCGCGGGTCCTTGTCCGCTCGTTCCACGAGAATCCCTTTTCCAGTCTGTGCCACCAGGCCGGTGATGCCCTCCCCCAGTTTCAGCTCCAGGCCTTCCACTGCCTCGGGATACTCACACATGTGAGCTATGCACTTCAAACGCCGGGTCTTCTTGTCCAATGTGAATAGGTAGGCGTTATCCGACTTCACCAGCTCCCCGGCCTTGGACAGTATCGTGCTTAAGATCTTGGGATACTCCAGCGTCCCGGATATCGCCATGGACGTTTCATATAGGATCTCTCTTTCCTTGTTGCGTAGGTGCAGCTCGCGCTTGAGGCGAGCCTTGCGCACGGAAATGGCTACCTGATTGCTGAAGACCTGGAGGATGGGAAGCTTGTTCTGAGTGATGCCGTTGATTCGGCTGGAAGCGAACACCGCGCAGCCGAAGATCTCCTTCTTGAACTTGATGGGCAAGCATGCCAATGAACGGATGTCGAGCTCCTCGATCACGATACGGGGGTCGCTCCTCAGGTCCAAGGAGATGAAAGGCTTGCCCTCCTGCACGGTTCGATAGAGCTGCCCCGAGCCGACCACCCGAGACTCGAGCAGCTTCCTGGCTACCTTGAAGTCGACCCCCGCGCAGACCAACCGGGGCTTGCTCTCAACTCCCATCAGCCGGAATACGGCGTACTCGATGCCCAGGGACTCTATCAGCTTGTCGAGGTCCCGATCGATGGTGTCGGCCAGATCATCGGATTCCACCAGGTCGGTGGAGGTCTCGGCCAGGACCTCCAGGGTCTGGATGCCTTCCGCCCCGCCTTCCATGGGCCGGAGCATGAGGGTATCGTGCCCTACGCAGAGCACACCCATCGTTTTCCCGCCTTCGCCGCCCAGAGGCATGAGCCGCCAGGCGAACTCGACGGTGGTGCCGTCCCTCTTCCGGAGCGGTATGTTGGCCGTCGGCCTTCCGCCCTCCACGGTCATGGCGATGAGCCGGACCAGCTCATCCTCGCTCAGTCTGTCGGTCACCAGCAGCTCCGCCAGTCGCTTTCCGACGAGGTCAGCTCGCTCATAGCCAAGCTCACTCTCCGTGACCCGACTGACCGCCTGCACCTTGCCTTCGGTATCCAGTGCTATCACTGACAATTGGGCTGAGGACATCAGGTCCTCGGTCAACTGCTTGGAGATCTCGTTCCCTCTTAGGGGCAGGAAGGGGTGAGACATCTTGGCCAGAACGTTGACCCCTATCGTGGCGGTGCCGTCCGTGAGCTGGGCGAAGCTGAGCTCGAAGGGCACCGGAGCATCGCCTGCCAAACGGAGCTGCGCTCGAGCCCTACGGTTCTCTTCCGGACCGCTGCCCAAGGAACGCAAGGCTTCTTCCACTCTTCCCCAATCTGCCTCCTCCACCAGCTCCCTGAATAGCTTCCCGATGAGATCTGACGAAGGACGGTGGAAGAACCGGTCGAAGGTCTTGCTTATGGAGAACACCCGCCCTTCCGAATCAAGCGTGAGCGTGAACCAGGATTCCTCCTGATCATCCATTAGCTGGCTCATCCCGGCGATGGTCAAATATTCCTTCATATCACTCTCCCCATCGCCGTGGCTCCCATCGGTCCCTCTATCCATCACTTTCTCCAGCGTGTTGGGCGTATGTCAGCTACCCACGATTAATATCGTGGGCTTGCACTTCCAGTTTTCGTTTGGCGGTCGGTTCCGCGAAGGACGCCCATTTCTGGGAACGGAGCGCATTCGGTCGGCTGACTCCTGCTTGCAAGGCAGGGGAGAACGCATTGTGCGTCTCCGGCGGCCTACTCCATCAGGAGCGTTCCAATGCCTTTCCCGCAGACCGTTGC